>JAVHPR010000119.1:0-5002 GCA_036170695.1 Bacteroidia bacterium | reverse complement strand
CAGGAATTACAAAACAATAAAAGACAGCATGTCTAAAGCAGATAAGCAATATAAAAAAAATGAAAAGTATTTTTCCAGCTTTCCAATTACACATCAAAAGCTCATTAAATGATTGAACAGGAAGACTTTTTTTTCTTTTTTTCAATTTTTTTGTCATTAAAAATGGACAACCAAATGTATTAAATTATTTATGAAATGAGGATAAAAACCGGAGATAGATTTCATGGTATTGACCAACTAAACCTTCAATCATCTATTTCCGTCATTGCAGTATTTCTGAATAAGCTCGTATGCTTTTTCATTATTCAAACCATCTGCTTTAGCTAGATCTTTACATGCCCCTTTTCTATCACCGGAAGCAAATTTTATTGCCGCCCTGTTAATATATGCAGGGGAATAATCAAATTTTAGTTGAATAGCCATATCCAGGTCAAGCAGGGCGTCCTTATACTTTTTCATTCCCCCTTTGGCTATTCCTCTGTTCATATATGCAATAATGTTTTTAGGATCCAACTTCAGTACTTCATCAAAATCTTCAACAGCGCCTTTATTGTCATTACTATTTATTCTGGAAGCCCCTCTTGTAATATATGCATCGATATTATTAGATTCCATATCAATATAACGGCTTAAATCCAAATCTGCGCCTTTAAAATCTTCCCCTTTAAACTTTGTTTTTCCCCGCCAGAGGTACCCTTCATTATTTTTTGGATTTATTTCTAATACCCTGTTGAAGTCATTAAGTGCAAGTATATAATCTTTTTTTGCATTGTGATAAAGTATGCCCCGCTGCATGTATGCATTTTCAAAATTAGGGTTGATTTCAATTGCCCGCGAATAGTCTTCAAAAACCGGCCCCAGGTCTCTACCTGTCTGCCGAAGCTGTCCACGCAGGTAAAATGCTTCGGCATCCTCATAATTAATATTAATAGCTGAGTCATAGTCTGCCAGTGCCTCTTTAGTTTTTCCTTGTAAAAATTTTGCAGTACCGCGGTCACGAAGGGCATCTTCACGGGAAGTATCTAAACCAATGGCAATATCGAAGTTCCGAACCGCATTTTTATAATCTTTTGTTTTTGTTTGGGCAATCCCTAAAAGATAAAAGGCCGTGAAAGAATTGGGTGATTCCTTGACAGCTTTCTTTAAATTTTTGACTGCAATCTGGTAAAAATCATTGGCACCTTTATTATCATTGTTTTTTAAATGCACCCTTCCTGAATCACATGCCTGGGTTCCAATTTCCAAAAAGCCAGTAGCAACCTTTTCCGGTTTTTTATCAAATTGAGCAAACAGTTGAACTGAAAACAAAACAAATAAGAGTGAAATATATTTTGAAATGTGATTGAACATTCGTGCTTCAATATGTGATATTCAAAGTTAATCAATAATACTTTCAAAAAAGTAAGACATAGCCGAAGGATTAGAAAAAAACAATAAAAATCACCTTTTGCATCGAATTGTTATCATGCAAAAAATTGTGAATCGGTGGATGGTGTAAGAAAGTTTCGAGGCGTATTATTTCCAATGAGTAAATAATAAGGAGCACTATTCAATAGCAGGTGAAAAAAACAAAGAAAATATACAATGAATAAATCTTTTAATCGCAGTATATTTTCTCTGCCAATTCTTTATTTGCATCCATAATTACTTTGCGTTTAAATGAAAGTTTTGGCGTCATTTCACCTTTTTCAATCGTCCATTCACGAGGCAATAATTCTGGGCGTTTAATTTTTTCGTATTGGGCCAATTCTTTATTTGTTTTTTCAATTTCTTCAACAATGCGTTTTCTAACTTCCTCGTTTTTTATTATTTCTTCATTAGAAGAATAGGGAATGCCTTTTCGCAAGCACCATTCTTTTAAAACAGCAAATGATGGAACAATAAATGCAGAAGCAAATTTCTGATTTTCTCCAATAACCATCGCCTGCTCAATAAATGGTGATTCTTTCAATTTATTTTCTATCATAACAGGCGCAATGTATTTACCACCTGAAGTTTTAAAAATTTCTTTTTTACGATCTGTTATTTTTAAAAAACGTCCTTCTACCATCATTCCTATATCTCCTGAATGGAACCAGCCTTCACTGTCAATCACTTCAGCAGTAGCATCCGGACGATTAAAATAGCCCAACATAACATTAGGTCCTTTCACTAATATTTCCCCATCTTCTGCAATTTTAACGCTTACCCCATCAATTACAGGACCAACAGTTCCAAAGCAAATACCATTTGGTTGAAAACTATTAACAGCCACAACCGGCGAAGTTTCGGTTAAACCGTAACCTTCTAATGCCGTAATTTTTGCAGCATTAAATACCCTTGCTAATCGTGGCTGTAATGCTGCACCACCTGAAACAACGGCTATTACGTTTCCGCCAAGAGCTTCACGCCATTTACTGAAAATTAATTTATTGGCAATTTTTAATTGAAATTCATACCACCATCCGTTTGCTCCATTCAACTCATAACGTAGTCCCAAGTCAAGTGCCCAGAAAAATAATTTATGTTTAATCCCTGTTAATTCGCTGCCTTTAGCAACAATTTTATCATATACTTTTTCCAGTAAGCGTGGTACTGTAGAAAACACTTCGGGTTTTATTTCTTTTAGATTATCCCCAATAGTTTCAAGAGATTCGGCATAATATATTGAAATACCTTTATACAAGTAAAGGGTGGTTAGCATACGTTCGTAAACGTGATTGAGCGGTAGAAAACTTAATGCTTTCCAACTTGCATTAAATGGACAAAGGTTTTCTGAGGCAAATGAATTGCTCAATAAATTATTATGCGAAAGCATTACACCTTTTGGATTCCCGGTTGTTCCTGAAGTATAGAGGATTGTTAATAAATCATTTGGTTTAATTGATTTTTTGATATTTTCAATTTCTGCAGTTTTAGGGCTTTTTTTACCTGCTTCCACAATTTCAGACCAATGATTAGCTCCGTCAATTTTATTAAAGGTGAAAATTCCTTTCACGCTGGGAGCATTAGCTGCTATGGCTTTTACTTTCTTATAGATGTCGGAGCTGGAAACAAAAATATATTTTACTTTTGCATCGTTCAATATAAAATTTAAATCATTTTCGCTGATAGTGGGATAAATAGGTACACTTATAGCGCCACATTGTTGAATACCAAAATCGGTAAAATTCCATTCCGGACGGTTATTTGAAATAATAGCTATTTTATCATCAGGCACAACACCTAAACTAAGTAAGCCATAACTCAGGTAATTAGCTAAATCAGCAAATTGCTGTGTTGAATAGGTTACCCATTGACCATTTTCTTTTGCTGCTAAAGCATTTGGTTTATTATACTTTTCAAGTAATTGAGGAAGGATGTCGAATACACGTGTTACTGCCATAGGTTTTATTGTTTTATTGTTGATTTGTTTGAATTGGAGATAAAGTGATGTGATGAATTGGAGACTTGGTGAATTGGAGATTAATGGATTTAGTATTTTTTTAACCTTTAATTTCTCGAATTCTCCATTTTTCTATTTCTTCATTTCTTCATTTCTCTAATTCTTCATTTCTCTGATTTTATATTTATTGTACCTTTACAACCTTTCAAAAATATACTTTTTTACCGACTCACCAAAATAAATTTTCTCATTTATGAAAACTAAACTCACACAACTATTGAATATTGATTTTCCGATGATAATGGCACCTATGTTTTTGGTGAGTAATGAGGCAATGCTATTGGCTGGCATGAGTAGTGGCATAGCAAGTTCATTCCCGAGTTTGAATTACAGAAAAGAGGGAGAATTGGAAGAAATTCTGGATAAATTAAATGCTGAAAAAAGCAAATTAAAAGTGAATGGAACATATGGAATAAATTTAATAGTACAAAAAACGAATCCGCTTTACGAAAAACATTTAAAGATTTGCGTGGAGAAAAAAGTGCCATTTTATATTACTTCATTAGGCAGCCCCAAAGAAGTAATTGAACAGGCACATAGTTATGGTGCAAAAGTGTTTTGCGATGTTACTAATATTGCACATGCACAAAAATGTTTTGATTTAAAGTGTGATGGCTTTATTGCTGTCGGGCAAGGTGCAGGAGGACATGCAGGGCCGAACGCATTGCAAATATTAGTACCCTCTTTACAGAACAAATTTCCGACTATTCCTGTAATTGCAGCTGGTGGTGTTGCAAATGGCGCAGGCATTTTATCTATGCTTGCATTAGGTGCGGCAGGCGTTTCGATAGGAACCCGTTTTATTGCAAGTATTGAAGCATCGGTTAGTAATGATTATAAAAACGCAATAGTTTCGTCAAAAATGGATGATATTGTGCTTACCGAAAAAATTTCCGGCACACCTTGCACCATTATTAATACACCTTTCGCAGAAAAAATAGGATACAAACAAAATTGGCTGGAACGTTTATTATCTAATAATTCAACTACAAAAAAATATTTCAAAATGTGGGTGCAATTAAGTGGTATGAAAAAACTGGAAAAATCTGTTCATCCCGGCAATTACAATTCGTTATGGTGTGCAGGTCAAAGTGTGGAGCTGATTGAAGATATTGCTTCCTGTAAAGATATCGTTGAACGAATGAAAAAAGAAGTGCAACAGGCTTTCGTTAATTTAGAAAATATGCTGAAGTAATCTGTTTTATGCACCCTGCCTTTTTTGTTTTTTTTTATATCTGTTCAATAACATTTAATCTCATGAATTCTTCGAGGTTATGCTGTGAGGAGTGTGTAGGCAATTAGTTTTGTTGTTTTTGCCACAGATTTCGCAAATTAACACAAATATTTCTGCGTGAATCTGTGAAATCTGTGGCAAATATTAAGAAGAACTGCGAGGGTTATTCATTGAAAAGCACTATTTAATGGGAATAATTACTTTTAAATTACCATTTATTGAAAAAAATCAAAAAGATAAGTTAATTTCATTTTTTTAGCTTATCTTTGCAGAATTATTAATCAAAAACATTATTATTAAAATGAGAAATGGAACTGTAAAGTTTTTTAATGAAACAAAAGGAT
>JAVHPR010000118.1:0-5014 GCA_036170695.1 Bacteroidia bacterium | reverse complement strand
GAAAGCCATACACATGCTGGCTCAAATGTGTACTACACATTTGCCCTGTTTCTTTCTGTTCAAGCAAAAAGAAAAAATGCTAATTGTTTGCTGCAATTTTAATAACATTGTGTCATTTTTAAAGAGCTTTAATTTTTTTTAATTGTTTACTCAGTATGACCTATGAACACAACATTTATTCATACACATGATTGGCTATAATATTAAAAAACATTCCGAAAACATCGTAGTGCAAATCGTTTCAGCTCTTTGGCCGTTTCTTTAGGCGCTTCGTAAAACCCCATATGACCGGCGTCTTCCAGCATTAATACCGTTGGATACTTACATAATCCAATTTGGGTATAAATGGTTTCGTAATTAATCACGCTGTCTTTTTTGCCTGCAATAAATAATACCGGATATTCAGCAAATTTTAAAATCATATCCCTGTTTTTGCGTTCTTTCATACCCTCCAGGCTATTGATGATAGATTGTTTGGAAACAGCTGCCGCGATACGTTTTACTTTTTCTACTTCTGTTTTAATTTTAGCTAAATTTTCGGCAGCGAACAATGAGGTTATCACTTCATCAATATAATGTTTATGCTCTTTTTTTACCAAACGAATAATACGAACTCTGTCATTTTTCTTTTCTTCCGAATCGGAATAGGATACGGAATGAAACAGACATAATCCGCTTACATTTTCAGGGTATAGTTCCGCAAAAGCCAATGCAGCATAGCCTCCCATGGAGTGTCCTGTAATTACATAACGTCTTACTCCTACTTTATCCAGAACAGCTTTTACACTTTGCGCCAATAATTCCATGCTGTGATAATAGCCGATAGAAGGTGTTTGACCATGTCCCGGAAGGTCAATAGCAATAACACGAAATTTTTTTGAAAGCTTTTTAATAAACTCGCTCCATATCTCATGGGAACCCAAAAAGCCATGTAATAGAACAATTACGCGACCTTTACCGCTATCGGAGTAATATACTTTTGTTTTTTTGAACTCTGCGTGATGCATTTTTACTCTTCTACGAAATACTTATCTACGAAATACAAATAGATACGAATGTACGAATTTACGAAATGAGCGATTGGTATATTCGTAAAGATTCGTAATTCGTAGCTATTTAATTCAAACGGTAAGCTTTTCCCGGAAACGATTTTACAATCCCGGAAAATTCAAGGGTTAATAATAATGCCGAAACCTTGCTCATAGGCAGTTTGGAGGCAAAGCATAATTCATCAATTGTTACCGACTCATTTTCTTTTAATGCGTTTACTAATAATTCTTCATCGTTACTAAGCTCCAGAAATAATTTTTTTTGTTGTGGGGCTTTCATGTTTTTTGTCTGTTCCCAGCCCAGAATATACACTAAATCCGCTGCTGATTGAATCAAAGCGGCTTTGTTTTGTTTAATCAGGTTATTGCATCCCTCCGAACAAACATCATCGATTCTACCCGGAAAGGCAAATACATCGCGGTTATAGCTATTGGCAATGTCTGCGGTAATAAGTGATCCCCCCGATTTTTTTGATTCTATTACAATTGTTGCATCGGAAATACCTGCTACAATTCTATTTCTGCGTGGAAAGTTTTCCCGATCGGGTACTGTTTTGCTGGTGAAATCGGTAAGCCAGCCACCATTCTCAACCATTTTTTCAGCTGTTGATCGGTGTATTGCCGGATAAATTCTGTCCAGGCCATGTGCCAATGTACAAACTGTTGATAGTTTATTATCAAGAGCTGCCTTGTGTGCACAAATATCAATTCCATACGCTAACCCACTAACAATTAAAACAGAGTGTCCTGCTAAATCAGCAATTAATTTTTCACATAATTTTTTTCCATACTCCGTTGCATCGCGGGTTCCTACAATACTAATAATTTTTTCGGAATTCAGATTGGCATTCCCTTTATAATAAAGCATTACGGGACTGTCTTCACAATATGTTAATCGTTTGGGATAATTATTATCTAAATAAAAAAGTGGAGTAATGTTGTTTTTTTCAATGAATATCAATTCTTCTTCAGCACGATCAAAAATAGTGTGATTAACAATATCGTCGGCATGGAAGCTCCCTATTCCGGGGATTTTTTGCAAGGAGGATTTCTTTTCTTCAAAAACACCCTGTATGCTTCCACAGTATGCAACAAGGCGTTTGGCTAAAATATCCCCAATGTTTGGAATGAGCGTGAGTGCAATTTTATATTTAAAATTTTCCAGCATGCTTTTTTGAAATACAATAATTTGTATATTGCACTATTGTTTTTACAAAAGTAAAAAAATAAGAACAAATAAATTTAGTATTATAAATTAACCCATTCGGTCGCATGGCGAAAAAGCTTGTAAATACATGGGTTTTAAAAAATAAACGATGAAAAAAATTTTTACATTACTGTTTTGTATTCAGGCGGTGAGCACCATTTTCGGACAAGACGCATTTATTAAAGGAACAATCAGCGATTCAAAAACAAAGGAAACCATTATTGGTGCAAGTGTGGTAGTGGATGTAACTACCGGGACTGCCACAGATGTTAATGGCGCTTATTTTTTTAAAATGCCTGCCGGGAAACACAAAGTGGAGTATAAATATATCGGATATAAATCGCAAACAAAAAACATTGACGCAAAAGAAAACGACACACTGCGGATAAATATTGTTTTAGAGCCGGATTCTAAAACATTAGATGTAGTGGTAGTTTCTGCCGGTAAATTTGAACAAAACCTGAAAGAGGTTACTGTTTCTATGGAGGTTTTAAAACCTGCATTAATTGAAAGTAAAGCTTTAGTTTCTATCGACAAAGCAGTTGATCAGATTCCCGGAGTAAATGTAATTGACGGGCAGGCAAACATACGTGGAGGTAGTGGTTTTAGCTACGGTGCCGGCAGCAGGGTGCTTTTACTGGTTGATGAAATGCCAATGCTTACATCTGATGCAGGTGACGTAAAATGGACGGCCTTACCAATTGAAAACTGTGATCAGATAGAAGTGATAAAAGGCGCTTCCTCAGCTTTGTTTGGTTCATCTGCAATGAACGGTGTAATTAATTTTCGTACGGCGTATGCCAAAGATGAACCCGAAACAAAAATGAATTTTGCAATGGGTATGTATGATAAACCAAAACGTAGGGAACTTGTATGGTGGAGTAATGGTAATCCAACTTATAGCAATATGAATTTTAATCATGCACAAAAAATAGGAAATTTGGATTTGGTTATGGGCGCAAATATTTTTAGTGATGAAGGTTTCACCTATTTATGCAAGGAACAACGTTTTCGTGGCAACGTAAATTTGCGTTATCGTTTCAAAAAGATACAAGGCTTGCAAATTGGCGTTAATGCCAATTCAGCCACCACCAAAGGCGGTTTGTTCATCCTGTGGGCCAGACCTGATTCCGCTCTTTATCCTCAAGGGGGACACGTTAGCGATTACCTTACCTATCGTACTAACATTGATCCATTCATTACTTATGTTTCCAAATCAAACGGAAGACACTCTTTAAGAACCCGTTTTTTTAGAACCGATAACATAAATAATACAAATCAGCAATCAAGGGGGGATGTTTACTATTCAGAATACCAGTATCAAAAACGGTATGAAGGTGGGCTTTCCTGGACTGCCGGAGCCGTTTATAATTACAATGAAGTTCATGCACAGATGTACGGGAATCACTATAGTACAAACGCTTCTTTATTTGGACAATTGGATAAAAAATTTAAACGTTTATCCGTGTCATTTGGGTTACGTGGTGAATATTTCAAAACTGATTCGGTTGAAACAAGGGAAAATATTAACTGGCTGATGGATGCTTCCAGACCCATTGCCAAACAATCAAAAGTTAAGCCGGTACTTCGTGCAGGATTGAACTATCATCTGGCACAGGCAACTTATCTCCGTGCATCGTTTGGACAGGGATTCCGTTTCCCCTCTATTGCTGAGCGTTTTATTCGTACGAGCGCAAATGGCTTGGAAATTTATCCTAACGACAGTTTAAAGCCCGAAAGCGGCTGGAGTTCTGAAATAGCCATAAAGCAAGGAGTTGCTTTGGGTGATTGGAAAGGTTATATAGATGTGGCTCTCTTTTGGACGGAATACAGAAACATGATGGAGTTTACTTTTGGTCAATATGGAACACCAACTCCTCCTTATAGCGCAGCTTTATTAGGTTTAGGGTTTCAGTCTCAAAACATTGGTAATACTCGTATTCGCGGTGTTGAGCTTTCCTTTATGGGGGAGGGCAAATTGGGCCCGATAAATATAACTACCCTGTTAGGGTACACCTATATCGATCCGCGTCAAACAGATTTTGATCCGAAAGTAGATACAGCAAAAAATACACTTAATACCGACCTGATGAAGTACCGCTACCAACATTCCGGGAAAGTAGATATTGAATTTGGCTACAAAAAATTAAGTACAGGATTCAGTATGCGTATCAATAGCTTTATGGAAAATATTGACCGGATTTTTGGGGATAATGAATCCAATTTCCCGGGGATGAAAAAATACCGTGCGGCTCATAACAAAGGAGATGCAATAGTAGATTATCGCTTATCGTATCAAATGCATAAAACGGCAAAAATTGCATTCATTGTTAACAATGTATTTAACCGTGAGGTGATGGGGCGCCCCGCTATTCTTTTGCCTCCGCGTATTTATGCTTTACAGCTTACAGTTAAATTTTAGGAAATCTACCTAATAAAATTCATACTCATACCTGTATTTTGAAGAAATTATTCCGCCAGAGGTAGTTTCTGTTCTTGATGATACTAATTTTTTATCGTTATAGCCGAACATAAAAATATTTTGCAGTGATTCCCCGAAATAGTTACTCTGTTTCATTAGTAGTTTCCCTGAATCATAATCATACGTGATTTTACGATTAACAATATTGTTCGGATAGTATTGAATACCTTCAATTAAATTATCTTTATAATCATACCTATATTCCCATTTATATCTGAATCCGGGTCAATCGGAAAAGTTGGGGGATAAATATTTTCAGGCATATATATTAGCGAG
>JAVHPR010000117.1:0-5029 GCA_036170695.1 Bacteroidia bacterium | reverse complement strand
TATGAATCCAAACGGTAATGATATCAGCTCATTATACATGGATGACGGTTATTTATTTTTTAACATAACTCCTGTTGAAATAATGGTTTCCGGCGATTCGATTGACCTTGAAATGCGCATCTACGAAGGCAAGCAAGCTACCATCAACAAAGTAACTGTGGTAGGTAATACAAAAACCAACGACCGCGTTGTTTTGCGTGAAATCCGGACTAAACCCGGACAATTATTTCGCAGATCGGATATTATCCGTACACAAAGAGAGTTGTCACAGCTAGGGTTTTTCGATCCTGAAAAAATGAATGTTGTACCAACTCCAAACCCGGCAACCGGAACTGTTGATATTGAATACACAGTAGAAGAAAAACCTTCCGACCAGATTGAACTTTCAGGCGGCTATGGTGGAGGACGAATAGTTGGAACTCTGGGTATTTCATTTAATAATTTCTCTGCCAAAAACTTTTTCAAAAAAGAAGCATGGCGCCCGCTTCCTTCCGGTGACGGACAGCGCTTAAGTGTCCGTGCTCAATCAAACGGATTATATTTTCAATCCTACAATATTTCCTTTACTGAGCCCTGGTTAGGAGGCAAGAAACCGAATTCATTAAGCACTACGGCATATTATTCTGTGCAATCAAACGGTCAGTCAAAAACGGTGAAATCAAATGGTGAAAAAATTGATAACCCATTACGTCAATCACTTGATATCTTTGGCGTATCCATTGGGCTTGGTAAACGATTAAAAAAGCCGGACGATTATTTTACAGTTTATCATGAGTTGAATTATCAGTATTACACCCTGAATAATTTTAATTCTATTTTTTCTTTTAGTAAAGGGTATTCTAATAATATCTATTACAAGCTGTCTATTCAACGTAACTCCATTGACAAACCAATTTTTGAAACACGTGGTTCGCAATTGGCATTGACCGGACAATTTACGCCTCCTTATTCGTTTTTCAACAATAAAGATTACGGTAGCCCAACGATGACAGAGCAACAACGCTATAAATTTGTTGAGTATCAAAAATATAAGTTTACGGCTAAGTTTTTTACCCCGATCACCAATAAAAGAGGCACTGACGGTAAAGAGGCACGCAATTTGATATTGCGCACTTCGGCTGGTTTCGGATTCTTAACGTCGTATAACTATAAAGTAGGAATATCGCCGTTTGAGCGTTTTTACCTTGGTGGAAGCGGTTTAACCGGATACGCATTGGATGGCAGGGAGATTATTGCTTTGAGAGGTTATGATGATCAATCGTTATCCCCTCAAATGGGTGCAGCATTCATTACAAAGTATTCAATGGAATTACGTTTCCCGGTTACACTTAATCCACAAGCTACAATTTATGTGCTTGGTTTTGCAGAAGCCGGTAATTCCTGGTCGAGTCCTAAGCAATTTGACCCATTTAACGTAAAACGGGCAGCGGGTATTGGTGTGAGGGTATTTTTACCCATGTTTGGATTACTTGGCTTTGATTACGGTTGGAGATTAGATAATGTACCGTCTAATTTAGGGATGCAAAAAGGTCAATTCCATTTCACTATCGGGGCGGCGATTGGAGAATTGTAAAACTTTTAGATATGAGATTTGAGATGCGAGATATGAGATTTAGGATGGAAGTATTCTTTATTAAAAAAAACGAAGAATGCTCTCAAAATTCAAGTCTCAATACTCATATCTCAATACTCAAATCTAATTATTTGTTAATTTTCCCTAATTCTATATAGTTATATAATAAATTCTTAAATTCGCCTCGCGATTGTAAAAAATGCGAGAAAATTAGAGATTAGGAGATTATTTTAACAAGGAAAAGATTCATTAATATTAACCTAAATTAATAATAAAATGAAAAAGATAGTCTTAGCAGTTGGCCTACTACTTGCCACAAGTGCTGTTACATTTGCGCAAAAATTTGCATATGTTGATACTGAATATATTTTAGGCCAAATACCAGAATATAAATCAGCACAAGCCGAATTGGATAAAATTTCTGTTCAATGGCAAAAAGAAATCGAAGCAAAATATTCTGAGATTGACAAAATGTACAAAGCCTATCAGGCAGAACAAATTTTGCTGACTGAAGATATGAAAAAGAAGCGCGAGGGAGACATTGTTTCAAAGGAAAAGGAAGCGAAAGATTTACAAAAACAACGCTTTGGTGTAGACGGGGAATTATTCAAAAAGCGCCAGGAATTAGTTAAACCTATTCAGGATAAAGTATATAGCGCCGTAAAGACAATTGCAGAAAAAGGCACTTATTCCATCATTTTTGACAAATCCAGCGAGTTAACAATGCTTTATGTTAGCTCAAAACTCGATAAGAGTGATGCTGTTTTGGAACAAATGGGCTACAAAGCAGGTGCTGGCAGTGGCACCAAAACTACCGGGACAGGAACAAAAAAATAACAAATAATTAAATAATCAAAAACCAAAATCAAACACTATGAAGAATATCGTAAAACTGGCTATTGTTGGAGTTGTAATGATGGCAAGTTCGTTTACTGCAAATGCACAAAAAATAGCTCATGTTAATTTAGATTCGCTGATAAGTATCATGCCGGAATCAAAGATAGCACAACAGGCCGTACAAGCCTACGCAAAACAGTTGGAACAACAAGTAACTGCCATGCAAACCGAATTACAAACCAAATATGCCGAATTTCAGGAAAAATCAAAAGATTTGGCTGAAGTTGTGCGGGCTTCAAAAGAAAAAGAGTTAAATGATTTAAACACTCGTATTCAGGAGTTTCAACAACAGGCACAATCAGATTACCAAAAGAAAACGGCTGAACTTTCAAAACCTGTTTATGATAAAGCAAAAAAAGCTATTGATGTAGTTGCAAAAGAGAATGGTTACAAATACGCCTTGGACACAAGTTCTGGTCTGGTATTATACAGCGAGCCGGCTGACGATATCATTGCGTTGGTTGTTAAGAAACTAGGAATCACTAATCCTACTTCATTAGCTCCTGCACCTAAAAAATAATTGTTTTTATTATTGATATCAAAAGCCTTACCACGAAATTAGTGGCAAGGCTTTTGACATTTTTGCAGATACATTAGACGACTAAACCGCTGCACAGAAATTGCAAAGGTTTATATTAAGGATGAAATTCTTTTAAGCAAATGATAATTTAAAACATCATTGCGAATCACGCTTTGGGGGCGTGATGAAGCAATCTCACATAAGTAATTGAGATTGCTTCGTTCGCGAAAAGCTCTCTCGCAATGACGGTAAAGAAGAGAAACTTTATTGAAACTGAATTCATGCAATTAATTGCATAGTTTTCAACTAATGAACTGAAACAACAAATTGAAAAATTCAGCTAAAAAGCCAATAGGTGTTTTTGATTCCGGTTACGGGGGACTTACTGTATTAAAAGAAATAGTAAAAAAATTACCTGAATATGATTATATTTATTTAGGTGATAATGCCCGCGCACCATACGGTACACGATCGTTTGAAACCGTGTATGAATATACACTGGAATGCGTTCAGTCTTTATTTTCAATGGGCTGCGAATTAGTAATATTAGCCTGCAATACTGCATCTGCGAAGGCATTACGCAACATACAACAAAAAGATTTACCTCAAATCGCCCCAGAGAAACGTGTATTAGGAGTAATCAGGCCAACAACCGAAATAGTCGGGATATACTCTAAAACCGGACATGTTGGTGTACTAGGTACAACGGGAACAGTTTCCTCCAACTCCTATCCAATTGAAATTGAAAAATTTTATCCAAACCTTATTGTCCATCAGGAAGCTTGTCCTATGTGGGTTCCATTGGTAGAGAACAATGAGTTTGAAAACGAAGGAGCGGATTATTTTATCCAAAAAAATGTGAACTCGCTTTTGTCAAAAGACAAAGAAATTGATACTATCATATTGGGCTGTACCCATTACCCTTTGCTGATTAACAAAATAAAAAAATATTTGCCGGCAAACATTGTACTTCTCTCTCAGGGAGAAATTGTAGCGGAGAGTTTGTCGGATTATTTAAAACGGCATTCCGAAATAGAACAGAAATGCAGCAAAGGGGGCAGCATTGAGTTTTTTACTACCGATTCTACAGAAATTTTTGATACCGCTGCAATTAGTTTTTTTGGAAAAATAGTGGAATCGAAGCACCTGGTACTTTAGTCAAAAAGCAATGTTGGACTAATTATAAAAAACGCAATGTCATGTCGAGGTTTGTCGATACATCTTTTATTTAATAAAAGATTCCTCCACAAGAACCTCGGAATGAACACAATACGCCAAAGCAAATTTACACAACACTAATTGTTATTCCAAACAGGCTTTCTTTTTTCCAGAAATGAATTAATCCCTTCATTCGCATCATGTGATTGCATGAGGTGGTTTACATACAAGGATTCCAGCTGCGGAAGGAAATTACTTAGCAAATGATTAAATTTCATCCTTGCCGCCTTTACTCCAAAACGAAGCGAAGATGCGCTTTTGGGAAGGATATAGGTCTCAATCCATTTATCAACAGCTATCGCCATCATTTCCTTGTTATCAAACAACTCATTGATAAGTCCCATAGACTTTGCTTCTTCCGCCAAAATTGTTCTTCCGGTAATAAGAAGGTCTTCGGCTCTTGCCAAACCAATTTTTTCAGAAAGAAGGATTGAAGCAGGAGGAGGAAAAACGCCAAGTGAAATCTCTGGTTGGCCCAATTTAGCAGATTTATCGGCAAACATAAAATTGCACATCAGCGCAAGCTCAAGCCCACCGCCTAAGCAACTTCCGCTGATGATGGCGGCAGTAGGGATGGATAAGTCACGAAGAGAATAAAAAAGCTGGTGAAAACCGTGAAGCATTGTTCCTGCAAATTCTTTGGTATGTTCTTCCACGCTTGCACCAAAAGAAAAGTGCTTTCCTGCACCTTCAAAAGTGATTAGCTTTATTTGTGGGGATTTTTTAAAATCATTCAGCAATAGTTGGATGTCTTCCATCATAATATGGTCGAGAACATTGCCTTTTCCATCATCAAGAATTATTCTGGCTATTGAGCCTTC
>JAVHPR010000116.1:0-5055 GCA_036170695.1 Bacteroidia bacterium | reverse complement strand
AGGAGCTAAGATACTATTTTTTTACATGTCTAAAGCAGATAAGCAATTTTTTAAAATCATTCGTAATTCGTTTTTATTCGTAATTCGTAGGTTTATTATTGTTTAATAAATTTTTGGTTAAATATTGAATCATTGGATATTATCTGAATAAAATAAATACCTCCCTTCAAATCAGCCACATCAATAGCAACTTCATCTTTACTAATTAACAATTGTTGAATATTTACTTTTTTAACGCTTTGTCCTAATTCATTTTTGATTTCACAAAAAACAGCTTGTTTTGCTGATGTCAGAAAGCCCAAAACGGAAATATCAAATTTTATATTGATTTGATTGTTTACCGGATTAGGGTAAATAGCAATACTAGTATTAAACGTTGATTCGTTTATCCCTATGTAATTATAAATAAATGCAGCTGAGGTATCATTACAGCTTCCACCATTAGAAACAAAAACGGTATAACTGCCATTTTGAGTTACGGTATAAGTTGACGATGTGGCACCGGAAATAATACTGTCATTCAAATACCATTGAAAACTTGTTGCAGAATAATTGGTGCTTAAATGGGTTCCACTCGATGTAATAACGGGCTGTGGAAATGGATTAATTGTTACTGTTGCAGTTGCAGTTGCACTTGTGGAATCGGTTATAGTAACGGTATAGTTACCAACACATAATGAACCAATACTAGCGGTATTTTGCACAGGAACTGTGTTCCATGAATAGGTATATGGAGGAATACCCCAACTTGCAGTTGCAGTTGCTGTTCCATCACATGCTCCCGGACAAGTTACATCAGATGAACTTGCAGAGGCTAAAACAGGAGGATCTGTTGGAGGGGCAGTCAACCATTGAAAATTGAAAACACCACCAGTAGAATCCATAGTGGCAGTGGCTAGTGCTGTACCAATACCATTTGCCCACCAGCTATAGGTTGTTGTTGAATCAGCTGTATTGAGAACTTCAGTCCAGGTACTGAACAATGAAACGTATGCCAATGCAGTATCGTGGGTTATTTTTGTTTCTTTTATCCGTATTACATTGTAAGGTCCTCCAGACAATGGAGTAGTTAAAGTCCCCCAGGCGTCAACTATTGAAGTTTTCTGCACACCTGATTTCTGCCAAACTGAATCAACAGAAAAACCTTGAACAACTTGCCCATAAAAAAACTTAGCGTTAGAGGAATAATTGTTAGTAAAACTAGTATCATAAGAAGTAGGGAAATTAAATAATGTTTCGCCTGGTGAATAAATCTGATTTATTGCTATCGGCGTACCCATAACATCCATAACTCCACCACCACCAAGTACTGTTAAACTAGAAAGAGAGGTATGTAAATAACCATAAAAATTTTGAGAACCTTGCTTTAGAGCAACATCAGCAGTAGGAAATGCAGGATTTGGAGAGGAGGAATAAGGCAGAATGAATGTTGTGTCCCAAGTATGCTGAACAACGGCTGTCATATTCCAGGTCTGGTTTGGACCGGCATTACCAACCAAAATTGTTGGTAAGGTGTCATTTGCCTGGTAATATACTTTCGTAGGTATTGCCATATCTGCAGAAGTAATACTAATTTGAGCAAAAACATTTAAAATGCTAATGCAAAAAGAAGCAATAATTAGTACTGTTTTTTTCATTTTCAATAAGTTTTAGATAATTATTTATAATTTTTGAAGTACAAATATATGTAAATAGCCTAGGATTACAAATAATTGATCTAATAACAATTCTGAGTGTGATAGATTGTTCAAAAAAAACCATTACTTTTGTTCAATACCTCCAAGCTTAACGTCCAAAGCCTCAGTCTTTCCAAACTACCCTGATGAAGATGAGAAACATGAAATAAGTTGAGAGCGATAATGTTTAAGTTTTAGAGAAAAAAAGAGGGAACCAAGATGAAAAAACTATTGATCATTGATGATGAAAAAAGTATTCGCAAAGCTTTACGCGAAATTTTAGAATATGAAAAGTACGTAGTTGATGAAGCTTCTGATGGATCCGAAGGAATTGCAATGATTCAAAAAAATAAATATGACATCATTCTTTGTGATATTAAAATGCCGAAGATGGATGGCATCGAAGTGTTGGACAAAATCATGAGTCTTTCTTATGATACACCTGTAATTATGATTTCAGGGCACGGCACTATTGAAACAGCTGTTGAAGCAGTAAAAAAAGGAGCTTTTGATTTCATTGCTAAGCCACTGGATTTGAATCGTTTACTTGTAACCATTCGCAATGCAATGGATAAATCATTGTTGGTTACCGAAACAAAAGTGTTGAAAAAGAAGGTAAGCAAAACTTTTGATATGATTGGTGAATCTAAAGCAATTGCTCACATACAGGAGATGATTGAACGGGTGGCTCCAACAGATGCCCGTGTTTTGATTACCGGTGGAAATGGAAGTGGTAAAGAACTGGTAGCACGTTGGTTACACGAAAAAAGTAACCGCTCCAATGCCCCGCTGATTGAAGTAAATTGCGCTGCTATACCCAGCGAACTAATTGAAAGCGAATTATTCGGACATGAGAAAGGAGCATTCACATCCGCCGTTAGTCAGCGCAAAGGGAAGTTTGAACAAGCAGAAGGCGGAACTATATTTTTGGATGAAATCGGTGACATGAGTCTTGCTGCGCAAGCCAAAGTATTACGTGCCTTACAGGAAAATAAAATCACCCGTGTAGGTGGAGAAAAAGAAATTAAAGTAAACGTTCGGGTGATTGCCGCTACTAACAAAAATTTACAAAAGGAAATTGCTAATGGGAATTTTCGTGAAGATTTGTATCACCGCTTGAGTGTTATTCTTATTGATGTTCCATCATTAAATGACCGGAAAGATGATATTCCATTACTGGCGGAACATTTTTTAAAACTGATTAGTGAAGATCATGGTATGCCCCCTAAAACATTTACCAAAGAAGCAATTAAAGAACTTCAAAAAATAAACTGGACGGGTAATATCCGCGAATTTAGAAATGTGGTGGAGCGCTTAATTATTTTATGTGATAAAGTAATTACTGATGCTGATGTGATTGCGTATGCAAGACCTTTGAAGGCGTGATTGTTTTGTTCATATTGGTCTTTTAAAACAAATATTTTTCAGACTGATTGTGTATATTAATTTAATGTCGTTTTTTAAGAATATTTTCCAATAAGAACCTGCCCAAGGTCTTCGACAAGCTCAGACTGACCGCGCGACGGTCATATTGAGCCTGTCGAAATATGAGCGATGGCAAAAAACTAAACGATATTGATATCTAATTTCTATATTAACTAATTATTTTCCACTTCCATGCTTAAACATTTATCCATACAAAATTACGCGTTGATAGATAAACTCGAAGTTGATTTTCCGGATGGGCTTACCATTATTACAGGCGAAACAGGTGCCGGGAAATCCATTTTATTGGGCGCTTTAGGTCTTATTGCAGGAAGCAGAGCAGATGCACAATCATTGCAGGACAAAACAAAAAAATGTATTGTGGAAGCGTCTTTTAATATTAAAGATTATTCATTAAAAGATTTCTTTTGGGCAAACGAATTGGATTACGAAACTACTACTAATATACGCAGGGAAATTAACCCGGAGGGAAAATCACGCGCCTTCATCAATGATACACCAGTAAACCTTTCGCAACTTAAAGGATTAACAGAACGCCTTATCGATATTCACTCCCAACATCAAACACTGACTCTAAATGGCAGCGAATTTCAACTCTCTGTTGTGGATGCGTATGCAAACCATGAAACTGTATTGACCGAATATGCTGTATATTTCAAGCAGTTTAAAGCAATGAAAAAGGCTTTAGAGGATCTACTTTCGCGCGAATCACAGGCAAAAAAAGATTTGGATTATTTTCAGTTTCAGTTTAATGAACTGGAAGAAGCCAATTTAAAATCGGGTGAACAAACCGAAAGGGAGCAGGAATTGGAGATTTTAAATAATGCCGAAGAAATAAAATTAAATCTTTCAAAAGCTGCTTTAGGGCTTAATGGCGGCGAACAAAATTTACTTGCTTCATTAAATGAAGTAAAATCATTACTTAACTCTTTTGCCAAATTCAAACCTGAAATAAATGAATTAAGCCTACGACTTAACAGTTCTTATATCGAATTAAAAGACATCAGTAATGAACTTGAAAGCTTAGAACAGGACATTTTATACGACCCCAAACGAATAGAAATACTAACAGTTTATCTGGATGCTATCTATCGTTTGCAACAAAAACACCAGGTAAAAAGCATTGAGGAATTAATTGCTATAAAAGATGAATTAAGTAATAAACTGCTTGAATTTAGCTCCCTTGAATCGGAAATCGAAAAAACAAATAAGGAACTGACTATTCTCCAAAAATCCTTATCCACACTTGCTAAGAAAATTGCTGCAAACAGAAAAAAAGAAATTCCAAAAATTGAAAAAGAAATAGCCTCCCTCCTCTCCTCTTTATCCATGCCCAATGCGCAGTTAAAAATTGAACATATTGAAACAGATACATTAGGTGTAAATGGAACAGATAGTGTAAATTTCCTTTTTTCCGCCAATAAAGGCAGTGATTTTAAGGAATTGAATAAAGTTGCCTCCGGTGGAGAATTATCACGTTTGATGTTAAGCATTAAATCATTAATTGCACAATTAACAGCATTACCAACTATTATTTTTGATGAAATTGACACCGGCGTTTCAGGTGATGTAGCGGATAAAGTTGGGAGCATTATGAATTTGATGGCAAATGCAATGCAGGTAATTACCATCACTCACTTGCCACAAATAGCAAGCAAAGGACTCTCTCATCTCTTTGTTTACAAAGAGGAAAAAAACGATAAAACATTCAGCAATATTAAAAAACTGTCGGCAGATGAACGTGTCAGCGAAATTGCAAAGATGCTAAGTACGGGAACGCCAACGGCAGCTGCAATAAGCAATGCTAAGGAACTGCTTAAAAATTAAACCGAGACAGGTTCAATTACCATCGATTAAAGAATTTTGTATTTCTTCTAACCTAGTGTCAAGTCAAGTTTGTTTTGTCGCATTGTTGGTCATTCCGAACTTGTTT
>JAVHPR010000115.1:0-5055 GCA_036170695.1 Bacteroidia bacterium | reverse complement strand
AGGTTTCTGGAAACCGGGTGCAGGAATTATTCATCAGGTAGTTTTGGAGAATTACGCATTTCCTGGAGGAATGATGATTGGTACAGATTCACATACTGTAAATGCAGGTGGTCTGGGCATGATAGCAATCGGTGTAGGTGGTGCTGATGCATGCGATGTTATGGCAGGATTAGCCTGGGAATTAAAATTTCCGAAATTAATAGGAATCAAATTAACAGGAAAATTAAACGGCTGGACAGCTCCAAAAGATGTGATTTTAAAAGTAGCTGGTATCCTTACTGTAAAAGGGGGAACAGGTGCCGTTGTTGAATATTTTGGTGAAGGAGCCACCTCCATGAGCTGCACTGGTAAAGGTACTATTTGTAATATGGGTGCAGAAATTGGTGCTACAACTTCTACATTTGGATATGATGATTCCATGGAGCGTTATTTAAAAGCTACCGGTCGTGCCGATGTTGCTGAATTGGCAAATAAAGTAAAAGAACACCTGACTGCAGATGCTGAGGTGTATGCAAACCCCGCTAAATATTTTGATGAAGTTATTGAAATAGATTTATCAACATTAGAACCGCACGTGAATGGTCCATTTACACCGGATCTTGCAACCCCCATTTCTAAACTAAAAGAAGAAGCAATAAAAAATGGCTGGCCTTTGAAAATTTCTGTTGGCTTATTAGGTTCTTGTACTAACTCTTCTTACGAAGATATTTCACGGGCAGTGAGCATTGCAAAGCAGGTTTCAACAAAAAATTTAAAATCAAAAGCAGAATATTTAATCAATCCGGGATCCGAACAAATTCGTTACACCATTAAACGTGACGGTTTTTTAGATGTGTTTGATCAGATTGGTGCAAAGGTATTTACCAATGCCTGTGGGCCATGTATTGGAATGTGGGACAGACCAGGTGCTGATTTACAAGAAAAAAACACCATTATTCATTCCTTCAACAGAAATTTTGCAAAACGCGCGGATGGAAATCCAAACACTTTCGCATTTGTTGCATCGCCTGAAATAGTTACTGCGATGGCAATTGCTGGTGACCTGACTTTTAATCCATTAACTGATTATTTAACAAACGAAAAAGGGGAGAAAGTGAAATTAGATGCACCATCAGGTGATGAATTACCTACCAAAGGTTTTGACGTAGAAGATGCAGGCTTTCAAGCCCCGGCTGCTGATGGCAGTAGGGTGGTTGTAAATGTATCTCCAACTTCTGATCGTTTACAGTTGTTAGATCCTTTTACTCCTTGGGAAGGTGTTGACTTAAAAGGATTAAAACTTCTTATCAAGGCAAAAGGAAAATGTACAACTGACCATATTTCTATGGCTGGCCCATGGTTAAAATATCGTGGTCACTTGGATAATATTTCTAACAACATGTTAATTGGAGCGGTTAATTTTTTCAATGAGAAAACAGATAATGTAAAAAACCAGTTGACCGGAATGTATGACTCTGTGCCTAAAGTTCAGCGTGCATACAAAGCGCAAAATATTGGAACAATAGTAGTTGGGGACGAAAATTATGGCGAAGGTTCATCACGTGAACATGCAGCAATGGAACCCCGTCATTTAGGTGTACGTGCTGTGTTGGTGAAATCGTTTGCCCGTATCCATGAAACCAATTTAAAGAAACAAGGAATGCTTGGATTAACTTTTATAGATAAATCCGATTATGAAAAAATAAAGGAAAATGATGTGATTGATATTATCGGATTAAAAGCGTTTGCTCCGAATATTCCGTTAACAGTGGTTTTAAACCATGCTAACGGAAGTAAGGAAGAAATTAAAGTAAATCATACCTACAATGAACAACAAATAGAATGGTTTAAAGCGGGTGGTGCTTTAAATATTATTCGGGCTAATGTGAAAGCATAATAAACGACAAAATACTTTTTCCCGCTATAGGGGTAGTATTACCTTAGATAAAAGAGGCTTCCTTTTGGAAGTCTTTTTTTATGCCCAAAATTGAATTATAAATTAGTCTGAAAATTGTTAGCTGTGTGAATTTTTCATAATAAACTCGATTTACTTCAAAATAAAAGACCTCGAAAATATTCGAGGTCTAATTAAACAAGTATTTATATATCTATAGCGAGAAGAAAATCTATGACAAAAATCTATTTCTTTTTAGCTTTAATTTCAACTCTTCTGTTTTTAGCTCTGCCTGCTTCTGTTTCATTCGTATCAATTGGTTTGGCTTCACCATAACCTATTGAAGTAATTCTTGCAGCAGGAATGCCTTTTGAAATAAAGTAATTCATAACACTCTTAGCTCTTTCTCTGGATAAGTTCAAGTTGTATGCAACAGGACCTATGCTATCAGTATGTCCTTCAATTTCAAAAGTCAAATTAACATAACTTTTTAAAATTTTAACTGCTTCATCCAAGGGGGCATAAGATTCCTCTTTTAAAGTAGAACTATCGAAATTAAAATATATTAATTTTTGATATTTTTCAATTTCTTTATGTTCTTCTAACACAACAACATTTGAATTTGCTATGGAATCAGCAATTCTTTTTTTGTTGGTTTCTACTGCAGCAATATCTGTAGTTGTGGTAGTTGTAGTAGTTGTTTTGGCAACAATAGCAATAGAACTAAGTGAATCCAGCTTTTCAAGATGTTTTATATATTTAGCTAATTTAATGATCTGAACATCATTGTAACGGTGTAAGGAATCATTAATAAGTCCAGTTAATATTGCTTTTTCTGCAATGCTATTAGCAACATTTGATACAAAAACATCATTAGGATGAGCAGCGCTATAAGAAGCTGTTCGTGTTTCCAAACCTTTTATATAATTAGTTAATTTAATTACTTCAGCATCAGTATAATGATGAAGAGTATCTTGTGAAAAACAAGCCAACGAATATTGAAGTGTAAATACAATTAAAAAAAGTATCTTTTTCATTTTAATTTTTTTTTGGATAAGAAAATAAAGTGCTGATTTATAAATGTGCTGATTCGAAAATTAAATTTCAAATCAGCACATCTTGATAATTTATTTTTTATTTATTAAGAATTCCACGTAAATAGTTTGCTGCATCTTCAGCTTCTTTACTTCTCTTGTAATTGCTTGGTATTTCTTTAACTTCTGCAACTCGAGCGGCAGAACTGCTAATTTTAAATGCTACACCAAAAGAATATGCCATCATATTAGATCCTCCTATTTTCTTAATAAAGTTAAATTTGGGATATGCTTCAGCATAAATAGCCATGTTTGGAAAAAGCCAGATATTAACCCCGCCACCTACGTTGATATTTAGGGAACGGTCAGCAGTAAGTCCGGTTTTTTTTGTATCAGCCAATGTGTGCTGACCATGAGGAAACGCTCTCCTTATATAGCCTCCTCCAATTAAAGCATAAGGGTCGAACCATTTTGTATCGCCAATTAGCTCTTTCAAATTATATTTTAAATTAACATCCATAGATGTATAATGACGTTTATTAATTGTTTCACTTGCTAATGCAAATTGTGCACTCACACCTTTCATTAGCAATTTTTCTGCACTGCAATGAATTGGATAATAATTTCTATCATCCCAAATTTTAAATATCCCTTTAGTACCACCAAGATCGTTATCTACGATGTCAGCTGGGCCAACATTTATAATCCAAGGCGTTTTAGTTATTTTTGCCCACAATGATGTTTTTGGTTTAGCTGTCGTGTCAGTTGCTGGAACTTGTCCTCCAAATGTCAAAAACGGATCCTGAGCTTTAAGATTAGTAAGCCCAATAATAAACGAAAACGCAGCTAAAAAAGCTATTGTGATGTACTTCTTTTTCATCAGATTGGTTGTTATAAAATTAATATATGTAAAATTAAATAATGAAGATTATTTTTAGAAGATGCAAAGTTAATACAAATATTTAAAAATTGCAAGAAAAAACATGTTTTTTGCATAAAACATCAATTATTTTTAATTGTTGCTTCATTCATCAAATCAGCATACTTTTTTCTTGCAAAAATATACAGGCAGGATAAGAAAAAACCGATAATAAATCCAATAATCAGACCTTTCAATAGGGATATTTTACCAATAGGTAACAGGGGAAGTGTTGGTTGATCAATAATTTGAAGAAAAGGGGTTTGCTGTAACAAAGTGAACTTTGAAATCTCCAGTTGTTTAAATCCTTCCAGATAAATTGAGTTACATACTTCTACGTCCCGTCTTAATCTTAATTCTTCAATCATTCCTTGTGCTTTTACCAATTGGTAATTTGCATCTTTCCACCGGGCAAGAGTAAATTCAGCATCCTTAAGCGCAATGGAAATAGAATCTACTCTTTTTTGAACAATACTTAAATTTGCTCTGCCTTTTTCTGTTATGCGCTCTACATAAAAACTGGTTAATGCCTCTACTAAATACTGATTTAGATATATTGAAAATAATTCAGATTTAGTTTTTGTTGTTATCGTAATAATACCGCTTTTTGATTTATCAGCGGTTAATAAATTTGTCGAAATTTGAGCACAAAACATTTTCAATACACTATTTTCTTTTTCACTCAGATTACCTTTCAAATTAATTAATCCTCCGGCCTCTTTTTCAATAGGAAATCTGAATCCTCTAAGAGAGTCGTTGTCTTCCCATGCTTCCTTATAGCCAAATAAATCAATAAAGTGGTTAGCCATTAGGTCAGTAGTTGAATCGATAGTGGCTTTTTTTAATAAGGCTGTCCTGATAATTGTTTCCGCTTTTATGATTTCGAGTAATTTATCTTCATTGATAACAGCTGAGGAGCCTCCGCTCATTAAACCAAACTGGCTTGCCAAAGCCATCGCACCGGACATTGCGCCTCCATCTTTAGAACTCTCGAGCATCATTGTGCTGGAAGCAGAATATTCAGCCTTTCTTATATAAGAATATATCAAACCTATTCCTGATGTAATACAGACAGTAACCGCTATAAATAGCCATTTCCTTTTCATTTCAGCAAGAAATTCCTTCAAGCTAATAATCATATCAATTAAACTTAGTCCTTCTTCTTCTTCCATTTAATTAAAATAAATTGCTTATCTGCTTTAGACATGCTGTCTTTTATTGTTTTGTAA
>JAVHPR010000114.1:0-1035 GCA_036170695.1 Bacteroidia bacterium | reverse complement strand
AATAAACACAACCAGCCATGATAGTTTCAGAAATAGAATTATTTAGTTTGCTTAAAACAAAACTTGGCGAACAGGAAGCAAAGGCATTAGTGGAGTTTGTAGAAGCAAAAGCAGAAAGCAAAGCAAAAGAAATTAACGATGCGAATTTTAAAATTATTGCCACCAAAGCAGACATCATGCGGCTTGAAGTAAAAATTGCCGAAACAAAAGTGGAAATTATTAAATGGCTTGTCGGGATAGCCATTGCGCTGGGTGGATTGATAATAGCGACAGCAAAATTTATGAAATAAATTCTATACAGATAATAAAAAATAGTTTCAAAACGAATAAAAACAAATGCGAATAGTTAATGGTACGACACGAAGAGTTAATGAAGCAACGCAATGAACTCAAAAAGTGATGCAATGAGTTAGTTAGACGAAATAATGAGTTAAATATAAGAAGTGAAAAATAAAAATATTTGTATTTGTGTATCAAATTAAAAAAACTATATGTATCTTTATCAAATTAATAAGAAAACGGAATAATTTTAACAACAAATAAAAATGGAAATTAAAAAAAAGAATGTACAAAGTACAAAGTACAAAGTACAAAGTACATGGTACAATGGTTCGGCTAAGTTTATCCTAAACCCTTCGGCTCCGCTTAGGATAAACTCTGCCAAAGGACTCACCACAGGTGTACGATTTATTATCGCAGCAGTTTTCTTTACATTGTACATTGTACATAGTACATCGTACATTGCCTTTGGGCAAAACGTTGGTATAAATAACACAGGCGCTTTACCTAATGCTTCGGCTTTATTAGATGTGAATGCGGGTCCCGGAAACAATAGGGGTTTGCTTATTCCGCGCGTAACATTTGCAGAGCGTACAGGTGTTAATTTTAATCCGCTTCCTACAGCTGCACAAGGGCTGCTCGTGTATCAAACAAATACCGGCGGTGATGGTGAAGGATTTTATTATAACACCAGCACCACCACTACTCCAACTTGGGTATATCTTTCTTCAATAGGTCCTATTGGTCCAACAGGTC
>JAVHPR010000113.1:0-21918 GCA_036170695.1 Bacteroidia bacterium | reverse complement strand
AAGATTCCGAAACAAGTTCGGAATGACCAACAATGCGACAAAACAAACTTGACTTAACATTAGCTTTGTTAAAGGAATTTCATTCTTTAATTTAAACCTCTGCACTTTCAGTGCAGAGAGTGGTTTAGTTAGTGTCATTTTATTTCATCAACAAAGTCGCATTTCTCAGTAAAAAGGTTGCATGGAATGCCTATGGTTGCGTGCAGGGTGACAACCCACGATTTATGATTCAGATTTGGAAAACAGAAAAGAACTGAAATAAAAGAGAGCCTTTCATTATTTTTAAAGATTAAATCAATAAATTATTACATTTGAACCCCAATATCCAATTTTGCAATTTGTCAGCAGGCATTTAGGCAATAGCTAATTAGACAATAAACAATTACAATTAAAATCATGGGCATTTGTAGTCTTCAAATAAAAGTCAAATTAATATTATCTGTTTTTTGTTTCTTTATTTCCGGGCTTGTATTTGCTCAAAGCACCGGAATTGTCCGTGGATTCGTTTATTTAAAGGAATCAGGTGAACCTGTGTTGTTCACCAATGTAATACTAAAAGGCACTACATTAGGGATTGCCACTGATGTAAACGGTTTTTTTTCTATCAATAAAGTTCCTCCCGGAAGCTATACTATTTTTATCACTTCCATGCTTGGATACGACACATTAAAACAAGATATTTCCGTAAAGGCAGGCGAAATAGTGAGCACAAAACTGTACTTAACAAAATCGGCTGTTCAGCTGAAAGGGGTTGAAATTTCAGCGGAGCAGGATGCCAAAGAAACCGAAACACAAATTTCGGTAAACAAAATTGATCCTATCGTCATAAAAAAACTGCCTACAGTTGGCGGCGAACCTGATTTAGCACAATATTTACAAGTATTACCCGGTGTAATTTTTACCGGCGACCAGGGCGGACAGCTCTATATACGAGGAGGTTCACCTGTTCAAAATAAAGTATTGCTGGACGGCATGATTATTTATAATCCTTTTCATTCCATTGGTTTGTTTTCGGTATTCGATGCCGACATTATTCGTAATGCCGATGTTTATAGCGGTGGATTTGGTGCTGAATATGGAGGACGTATCTCCTCAATTATGGATATCACCACACGTGATGGAAATAAAAGACGCGTTGCCGGAAAAGTGGCTGTGAGTCCGTTTGGCGCTAAAGTACTAGTGGAAGGACCGCTTATTAAATTTAAGGAAGGTAGCAAAACAACCGCTTCGTTTATCCTTTCTACTAAAACTTCCTATCTGCCAACGACATCAAAATTGCTTTATTCATATGTTGATCCGAATGGCTTACCATTCAGCTTCAGCGATTATTATGGTAAAGTATCATTAAATGCAAATAATGGTAGCAAACTAAATTTATTTGGTTTTAACTTTAATGATAAGGTAAGCTACAAAGCTTTGCAGGATATGAATTGGACTTCTTATGGAGGAGGAGGAAATTTTTTATTAGTTCCACAAAACTCTCCTGTTTTAGTGAATGGAAATTTCGCATATTCTCAATATAGCATTAAGCTTAAACCAGAGGGAGAAAATGAGAAAAGCAGTAAAATTAAAGGGTTCAACATGGGAATAAACTTTACTTATTTTTTGAGTAAAAATGAATTGAATTATGGAATTGAGGTATTAGGTTTTCGTACCGATTTCGATATCTTTAACTCTGTTAACCGGCATATTTCCCAACAAGAGAGCACCACCGAAATTGGGGGATATTTTAAATACAAGTGGCTCTCGAAACATAAAAAATTATTACTGGAACCAAGTTTTCGTTTTCAATATTATGCATCTCTTGGCAATACATCGCCCGAACCCCGTTTAAGCTTAAAATGGAACATTGCTAAAAAACTTCGTTTCAAATTTGCAACGGGTATGTATTCCCAAAACCTGATTGCTGCAAATTCCGACAGGGATGTAGTGAACTTGTTTTATGGTTTTCTGTCAGGACCTGATAACTTACAGGAAACATTTATAGATGAAAAAGGTAATGTAAATGATGTGAAAGATAAATTGCAAAAAGCAAATCATTACGTAGCAGGCTTCGAAATTGATTTAGGTCGCCACCTTGATTTGAATATTGAAGGATATCGCAAAGATTTTAAGCAATTAGCCAATTTAAACCGCAATAAAATATTTGATGACAGCCCCGACAATGCAGCAAAACCAGATGTTTTGAAAAAAGATTTTATTATTGAAACCGGAAAAGCACAAGGTATTGATGTGGTATTAAAATACGATTATAAACGTATTTATATTTGGTTTGTGTATTCATTAGGGTATGTAACCCGCTTTGACGGCGTTTTATCGGATGCAAATGGTTCGCTTATTTCATACCGGCCAAATTTTGACCGCAGGCATAACGCTAATATTGTAGCCTCTTATATTTTTGGCGAAAATCGTGACTGGGAATTTGATGCCCGTTGGAATATCGGCTCAGGCTTTCCATTTAAACCTACCGGTGGTTTTTATGAAGATTTGAATTTTACAAATGGTCTTACTACTGACTATACCACCACTAATGGCGATTTAAATTATTTCTTTGAAGAAGGTAAAACAAAAGAATTACCGTGGTATCATCGTTTGGATGTAAATGTTAAACGCACCTTCCAGTTTTTTGAAAACACTAAATTAGAAGTAGCTGTGGGTGCAACTAATGTGTATAGCCGCAAAAATGTTTTCTATTTTGATCGTGTCCAATACAAGCGGGTAGATCAATTACCAATCTTACCGACGATTAGTGTTGTAATGACGTTTTAAGTGTTTTTCTCAACGTTTTTTCTCTCCGAGATTTCCACATTTGGCCATTCCCTAATTCAACAATTAATTAATTGATTCGTACCTTCGTTGAAATTTTTTAATTATGGAAAACTTATACCTCTATCTCAAGTCATTGCACATCATTTTTGTTGTAACCTGGTTTGCCGGATTGTTCTATATTGTCCGATTGTTTATTTACCATTCTGAGGCTGAAGTAAAACCACAACAAGAAAAAGAAATCCTACAAAAGCAGTATAAAATAATGGAGAAACGCTTGTGGTACGGAATTACCTGGCCTTCGATGATAATAACACTTTTTATAGGTGGATGGATTCTATGGGAAAATACTTCTTTTTTATATCAGGCATTTTTTATTTTAAAATTGTGCTTTGTCAGCGGACTGGTATTATACCATATTCAATGCCATGTTATGTTTAAGCAATTACAAAATGATATCATTAAATACTCTTCCTTCAAATTGCGGTTATGGAACGAGGTTGCAACGTTGTTTCTGTTTGCTATTGTTTTTTTAATTGTATTAAGAAGCAATACAGGACTTATCTGGGGAATGATTGGCCTGGTGATTTTTGCTGTAACCCTTATGTTTGCTGTGAAAATTTATAAGAAAAGCAGGGAAAAGGTAGAGAAAAATGAAGAATTGGAGGGATGAAAAACCATTATTATTGCTAATCAAATAGTGGGGTAAATGTTTGCATAGGTCATATTGAGGCCTGTCGAAATATTGGAGAAGCCACCACACACCCTTTGACAAGCTCAGGATGACAACGCATGATTTGATAAATGTTAAAATTAAATCAATCAATACCCCTGGCTAAACTGTACAACAAAATCATCAATAAAAGCAGACTTTTCAGAAGGATTCCAAAAATAAATTTTCAATTCATCGTCATCTTTTAAATCTTTCGGAATTAATGCTGACAAACTAATTTCAGCCCAGACATTCGGAGTCTTCATTTTTTCCGAGACATTTACTTCCTTCCTGTACAAGCTCGCACCTTTTTTTTCCACAGAAACAACTAAACGGGCATTGCTGCCCTCTTCATAATTAACAAATGCCGAGATATTTAATTCCCTCATTCCATTAAGCTCTTTTAACGATTTGTTTATCCCGATACTATATTCATTTTGCTTATTGATTTTACATGAAAAATTCCCTGACTTTGATTTCTCGTTAGTAATTAAAGGAGGTATGACGCAGGTTGCTTCCACATCCATATTGGTTTTGTAGACAATAACAGGATCTCCTGAAGGCTCTGTAATTCCAGTATTTGTATCCCAAAACTCGCATTTTTCCGCTTTTTGTTCTTTTAATATTTTAATCTCAGAACAGGGCAAACTATCTTTTTTAAAAACGGTAAGCGCTATATTTATTTTAGAATATTCACTACAAATTTTAAAATGTTTATTTAGTAAACTTTGTTTGATGGCTCCTTCCGGATCTTGGAATTGGCTGTGAGACTGAACAAATAAAACCTGATCAACGCTATCCAGATTTATTTTATCCCAGCCCCAAGCCCCCTCTTTTGAACAATAAACATGCTCTTCAAATAATCTGGGTACGGTATTCTTATAATCCATAAATGCTTCTCTATCGTAATAAAAAGAAAAATCCTTGTATTTATAAGTCGCGGAAACATAAATAACTGTTTTTTCAGTTTGCATCCTTTTTACCTTGGGAACAATGGCTTTCCAATCATCTTCCTTTTCCGGTTTCGCATCAAATGCTGTTACCAAACAATAAAGAACGGGGATAAAGACTAAGGTCCGAACTATAACAGGAGCGTTTAAATTCCCCAACACATAAGCTATTAACAAAAACAAACCCAACGTTGAATACAAAAAATAACGCCCTAAAAAAACAGGAGTGTATTGTGCAACCCAATAATCTAATGCAATTGGAAGAAGATACAGAAACAAAAAAACGATATAGATTTTAAAATCAAAATCTTCGTTAAAAAACCGGAATCGTTTATTTAAAATCACCATTAAAAGTGAGGATAAAATAATAGTGGAAAACAGGATGAACAGCCATTCGTTTCCATTAAGCATAAATACGAACCATTTCAACTCTGCAAAATGAGGCGCAGTTAGCCAAAAACTTCCACTTTCAGGAAGATTTACAAACAACACCTTAAGCCAGGGAATAAAAGCTATCACAACAATTACCTGGCTAATAAAATAATACCATACACCTTTTTTATTCTGTTTATAAAACAATCCAACACAAATGAATTGAGTAATAAATATAAAAATGGTGAGATAATGAGAGAATAACAACAACAGATTCACGATAGCAAGCATTAAGATTGCTATTTTATTGGGCTCCTTGAGCAGTTTAAAATAATAATAAAAGGAAGTAATGCAAAGCAATTCAACCAATGCATAGGTGCGGATTTCGTGGGAATAAAACAATTGTGGATTGGAAAATAAAAACAAAACAGAAACAATAATTGCCGTATGTTTATTCAAAAACTTTTTTGCAAAAACAAATAAAACAACGCCACACAAAACACTTAGTATAACAGAAAATGCTTTTGCTGAAACGTCAGAAACTCCAAATATCTGCATCCAAAAATGGAGTAAGATGATGTGCAACGGAGGGTTTTGATCATGCAAAAAAACTTCTATTAATTCCCCCAAAGGTTTTTGTGCGTGAAAAATGCTGTAAGCTTCATCGCCATATATGCTTTCCTGAGGTAAATAATAGAATTTGAAAAGGAGATTAAAAAAAACAAAAAGAATTAAAAACCAAGTCATTGGGCTGATTAGACGCTTGTCAATATCATTGGAGGAGAGCGGATTCATTTAATACTTTTTTATTCCTTTAAATAGGTCCTGTCATTACACATAATGCTTTGGTTATCGATTACTTTATACAGTGTATCTTTTGATGGCCTGATAAGCAATTCACTGGCCTTGAACATTTTTTTACTATCAAATATTTCATAATGCCAGATAGTTATTGCAACATGATCCTTTTTGTTTTTAACTTTAATCGTGCTTTCGATTAATGCCTTATCCCCATCCAAAGTTCGCACCCTGTTTTGCATCCCAAATTCAGACCTGTTATACGAAGTTCCGGTAGAATCGGAAATACATTCAAAAACGCAGGAAGTTCGTGGATATAAGTCTTTCGTAAAATCATCCATCCAAAACGAAATAGTGTACTCCTGTTCCTTTCGGAAGTTTGGAACGGTATCATCAAATACCAGGTTGTAGTCCAGTATCCTTCCTAAATAATATTTTTCTGTGGATTTATTCAAATTCACTTTTTCATTGTATTTATCAAAAACAAATGTTTTTACTGAATCAGTATAGTTGAATCCTCCAATATTATATGTTTTACTTTTATTCATTGTTGCTAGAGTTTCTGAATACAAGCCATCGCAACTATGTTCTACTGCATCGTAAGGCAATTCATAAACATCAAACAGCGCTGTTTCTTTTAGTTTTTTACATTTGCTTAACAACCTTCTTTCATCCGTGTTTATTTCTTTTTCGATAACCAAAACCAGGAAAGGTTTTTTACTCTTCAAATCAGCAATAACGCCCAACTTACGGTAGGGTTCCAATATTGTTGAAATATTTTTATACGTTTGTGAAAGCGAGGTTCTGCTCATCACCGATGAGGTTGTGGGTAAGCCTGTTTTCAAGGATGTGATGTAAACATCACCGATTATTTCGGAGGCGCGAATCATCCACACATTTTCTGATCCAACATGAAAGTAAGGCAAAGTAATTATTGCCTGGTAATCGTTCGAATTTATCTCGTTTAACCACTTATCTTCCGGCAAACAGTTTTTTTTATCTTCTAATCGCGCTATCCTATTATTAAGCGCTTGCTGCATGGGGCTTGCCATATAATATGCATCGTAACAAACCATAAAAAGGACTATTGTTAAAAGAGTGTTTTTTAATACCGGCTTTTTACCCGACATCCATTGTGCAATTTTATAAAAAGCCACAATATTAATTATGTAGTAAAAAGCCCATGAAAATCGTGCAACACCCCGCATTTGCTTCAGCAGCCCCACATACTGGAGGTAATGCTCATAGCCTCTTATTTTAAATGGATAGCCGAAGGAAAGTATCAAAGCGCATACCGATGCCCAGCAAAAAACATTTAGAATTTGATTGTCAGTGACCAATAATGCTTCTTTAAATTTCAAAAAAACAACCCGCTTTAAAAAAATTAAGATTAAAACAATAACAATAAGTGTAGCGAGAATGCCAATATAGGCGTATCCTTCAACCGTATAGGGATATTCCGGTTTAATAAAGCTGGCATACAAAGGTTCGTATGGTTTTGTAGAAGGGTAAAAAATACCGGCCAGATTGGCTATATATGTTAAATACCCCCATGGATTATTGGTTCGGTCATGAACATTATCAATTAAAAAGGTGATAATCTGAAAAAGTAAAAAAGGGATACCGATTTGAATAAAGGCATGCAGGCTCACAAATTTCAGATTGCTCAGCGAAATCTTTTTTGAGAAAAATAAATATCCCCAGTAAAACGCCGCAATCAACGCAAAGAAACCGAAAAAATAAAAATGTGTCCCGGCCATAAAAAACACCAATAAGCAAATTAAAATGGACTTTTTTATGCCAGGAGATTGTTGAAACTTCAATAACAAAAGCAAAAACAAAGGAATTGCAAATTGGTAGGTGAGGGAATAATGACAGGCGAGACGTATTATCTGTGGCGACAAAAAAGCTATCGCTACAGACGCAATTGCCGAATAGACGGGTGGTACACGAAGATGTTTAAAAATTAAATACAGGAAAATAGCACAAAAGAAAACAGAAAAAAGCATAATAACATTAAGTATCCCGAGGGTATAATCCGAAATGTCAATTACTTCACTTATAAGTTTTATTGGATTAGAAATAAAGGGCTGGCAACCGGTAAAAAAAACCTGTTCGCCATAAGGGTAATTCATTCCATTCATGTGCCAATAGGCGGTATCGTGCTTCACATGGTATATGGCGCCATAATAGGCCTGAATACCATCGTCTGTAGCACCGAAATAAACCTGATTGGGATTCTTGAGAAGCTTGCCAAAAAAGAAGAACATGCAAAACAATGCCAATAAAAAAGTAAGCAAAAAACCTCGCTCAATTACTAAATTTTTAAGGCGTTTTTTTAGCATTAATTTTTCGATGCTTCTTTTGATGTGTATTGTTTCACTAAATATAATGGTCGGTTTTTAGCCTCGTTAAATACACGGGCTAGGTATTCGCCAATGATTCCTATACTTATAAGCTGTATTCCTCCAATAATCAGCACGGAAACCAATATGGATGCCCAGCCCGGAATAGTTTTTCCTGCAAAATATTCAACAACGGCATAAATCGCATAAAGTAAGCCGATAAAGGAAACAATTAATCCGGCAAAGAAAGAAATACGAAGTGGTTTTGCTGAAAAAGAGGTAATTCCATCAGCCGCAAAACGGAACATCTTAAAAATAGAATATTTGGATTTTCCTGAAAAACGATTCGGGGCAGTATACTCTACCTGAGCCTGCTTAAAACCCATCCAGCTGATTATGCCACGAGTAAACCTGTCTTTTTCTTTTAATTGCAAAAAGGCGTCTACCGTTTTGCGGTTCATCAACCGAAAATCAGCTGCAGAAGGCTCAATATGTATGTCGGAAAGATTATTTATCAGTTTATAAAAATAATGAGATGTTACTTTTTTAAAGACTCCGGAATCCGCTGTTTCAGTACGAATGGTGTTTACTATATCATACCCTTCTTTATATTTATTATATAAATCAAGTATAATTTCAGGAGGGTGCTGCATGTCAGCATCCAATGTAACTACCACGTCGCCGGACGCATGCTCTATCCCGGCAGTAAGTGCTATCTGATGACCGAAATTGCGGGAAAGTGAAATGCCCAGGACTCGGTTGTTTTGTAAACATATTTTACTGATGAGTTCGAAAGATCTGTCTTTGCTGCCATCATCAACAAAAATAATTTCATATTCCTCCGAAATTTTTTCAAGAACAGGTAACAGTGCATCATACAAAACCTGTATGTTGCCGTCTTCATTGAAAAGAGGGACTATTATGCTTATATGTGTGTTCTTCAGGTTCATTTAAAATTCAAAGGTAACATCATTTTCTTTCCGCAATTAAAAATAGAATATCAAACGTATTAATCGGGATATTCATTTTTGATGGAATAGTATTGTATAATTTCTCTATAAACCGTGGATATTTTTTTCGCAACATAAACAAAGAATAATAAATCAGGCGCACACTGCGGGATACAGGAGGATAGGAGACATCAATTATTTTGAATCCATTATTTTCCAATAATTTTGAAAGCGTTCGTTTCGAAAAATAGTGTAAATGTGATGGAGGATGAATCATCCGCCATTTGGCTTTTTGCATACGTGGGATCAAACATTCAATATCACCTGTTGTGATGTAAATACGCCCACCCTTTTGTAATTCTTTTGAAGCCTTTTCAATAAACTTATCCGGATTTGGCAAATGCTCTATCACATCCCACATGAAGATATCGCTTAATTTTTCATCCACTTTTGCTTCCAGATAATCTCCACAAATTAAATTTTGTTTTAGCTTATTTCTGCCATATTCTATAGCTTCCGGTACAACATCATATCCAACATATTTTATTTTTGGAAAGACTTCATTAATAACTTCGGCAAAAAAGCCATAGGCACAGCCGATTTCTAAAATAGTTGTGATTGTACTGTTATTAATGCGTTTGAGGATATAACGAAGACGTTTTTTGAAATTGGTTTGTAAAATTTCTCTATCTGATAAATAGTCAATATACTCTTCTCCTTTAAAATAATTTTCGGTATAGGTTTGACTCAAAACCTTGGAATCAATATCCATGTTTGCCGTTACAAAACCACAAGAACCACATTTAAGCAATGTATTATCGTAAATTGGCTTAAAATCAGTTGCTTTACAGACCAAACAAGTTTTATTCATCAATCGGTTATTAAATATTAATCTGTATTTATAATTCAATGTCGTTTTTTAAGAGTATTTTCTAACAAAACATCCTCACGCACGGTTCTCGACTCCGCTCGAACTGACTGCGCTGGTCGTCATTTCGAGCGGAGTCGAGAAAGTGTGAGGGCCTTTAATTTCCTTAAAAAACGACATTAATTTATAATTTATCTAAAAGTTCACCTAATCCAGATGTTTATCCCGATTTTCAAAAAAATGCTTTTTTCGGATTTCAAATATAAGTATTATACGCTCCTCCTTTTCGCTGACAGATTAAAATATTGGTTTTTAAAACTTCTATTATTTTTTAAATTGAGTTAAATGATTTACCTTCATACCCGCAAAAATGCGAATCCCCGCAACAATTCTTGGATGCAATTAGTTTTTTAAAGAGAAAAATCCTGAACCGCATCAATAAAATTATTAATAGGTTTTACTATGTTGGCTTCAAAAACATCAAAACATCTGCTTATACTGACTATATTCATTGGGTTTACAACAGCCTTGAAAGCACAATGCGGCACCATTATTTCCACCTTCCCTTATTCCGAAGGTTTTGAAACAACTGCTGCATGGACATCAGGTGGCACAAATTCAGACTGGGCATGGGGGACACCCGCACATTCCCTGATAAATTCTGCCGGAGGAGGTAATAAATCCTGGTGTGTTGGCGACCTTAACGGATCGTTTTATAATTACGGTGAACTTTCATGGCTCAAGAGCCCCTGTTTTGACTTTACAAACCTCAGCTATCCATGGATATCTTTTAAAATATTCTGGGAATCGGAATGGAAATATGATGGTATGGTATTTCAATACTCGCTCAACGGAGGAACAACATGGGAAAATGTAGGCGCCTATGGCGATCCGGTAGATTGTTTGAACGACAACTGGTATAACTATAACTCTGTTACCGGGCTGAGTTCTGCTAACCCAAAACATGGGTGGGCAGGACGTGTCGGAGCAACTTCAGGTGCCTGTCAGGGCGGCAACGGAAGCGGAGGCTGGCTTACTGCTAAACATTGCATGACCGCATTGGCGGGGAAACCCAGCGTACGTTTCCGTTTTTTGTTTGGTGCCGGAACAACCTGTAATAGCTACAATGGAATTGCGATCGATGATATATTAATTCAGAATGCCACTCCAAATGTTGCTAATTTCACTTACGTGTGTAATGATTCCAATAGTGTAAATTTTACAAACACATCCACACTTTGTCCAACAGGTTTTTCATGGAACTTTGATGATATCGGTTCGGGAACATTAAACACATCTACAACTCAAAATCCTTCTCATACATTTTCCGGATCTGGCCTCCACACAGTTACACTTTCCACAAACGGGCCTTGTAATGCATCTGGTTCTATTAGCATTCCAATAACTATTCTTTCCCTGAATGCTTCAGCAACGCACGTTACATGTAATGAACCAAACAGCGGAACTGCAGCGGTAATTGTTAATGGAGGTGCTGGAACATTCAACTATTTATGGACTCCCGGTGGACAAACAACCCAGACAATTGCCGCACTTGATGCCCAGGCCTATTCTGTTGCTGTTTCAGGGACAGCCTGCTGCCCTATCAACACTTCAGTTATCGTTTTAGCTGATACTTGTCCGAATGACTCTATCAGCATTCCCAATGTTTTTAGTCCTAATGGCGATGGGATAAATGATGTGTTTTTCATTTACAATATTGGTTATAAATTATTGCAATGCCAAATTTATGATCGCTGGGGTATCATGGTTGCTGAATTAAAAAATTTAAATGATGTTTGGAATGGCAGAACAACATCAGGTTTGAAATGTGCCGATGGAGTTTATTACCTTGTTCTGAAAGCCGAAAAACTGGATGGCACAGCAGTAAATAAAAAAGGATTTATTCAACTGATTACTGAAAAGTGAAGCCTTAATGCGTGTATGACAAATATTCCTAATTTCATAATTTAAGAAGCCTTCGCACATATTTCGACAGGCTCAATATGACTCGCGCGCCGGCTTCAGAGCTTGTCGAAGACCTTGGGGAGACATTTATGTTTGAAAAAAATATTTAGGGATATTTGTCATACACCCAAGCGATAATGATCTCGAAAATTCGTTATTAAATTTAATGCTTTTGCAGATTCGATTAGCGCTCGTTTCACTCTTTAGCACAAAATTATTTTATACCTTTCAAAAAAATTGATATTCATTATTTTTAATTTAATTATAAAAAAATATGGCTATAAATCCTTTTACAGAAGAGCATGAATTGCTTAGAACATCGTTCCGGCAATTTATTGGAAAAGAAATTGCACCTCATGTTGAAGACTGGGAAAAAAATAAAATTTGTGACCGCGAAATATTTCGCAAAATGGGCGAACATGGCTTTTTTGGTGTAAGTTTTCCGACAAAGTATGGAGGAAGCGGTATGGATTTATGGTCGGCGGTTGTAATTGCCGAAGAATTACCTTTTGCTAATGTTGGTGGTTTATCCATGTCATTTTTTGCTCATACTTATCTGCCATTGCCATTAATAAACGCACTGGGTACGGAGGAACAAAAGCTTAATTACCTTGTGCCTGCACTAAAAGGTGAAAAAATTGCGGCATTGGGTATTACAGAGGCGGGCGCGGGATCAGATGTTGGAGGGATAAAAACGACAGCCAGGGATATGGGTGATCATTACCTGGTAAATGGTTCCAAAATGTTTATTACCAATGGAACTATGGCTGACTTTATAGTGTTGGCAGTAAGAACAGGAGAAGGTCATAATCTAAGTTTGCTTTTGTTTGATACCGCTACTCCCGGATTTTCTGCCATTGCTGTTCATAATAAATTAGGCATGCATACCTCTGATACCGGGCAATTATTCTTTGAAAATTGTAAAGTGCCTAAATCAGCGCTAATAGGTAAAGAAAATGCAGGCTTCTATTACATCATGAATAATTTTCAGGAAGAGCGCTTAATTGCTGCTATTAACGGCACCTCTTCCGCGGACTGGGCTGTGGGGAAAGCAAAGCAATACATGAAAGAAAGGGACGCTTTTGGAAAACCTTTAGAAAAATTTCAGGTACTAAGGCATAAATTAGCCCAGATGGCTATTTCTGTTGAGGCCTGTCGTTCTTTTTCTTATCGTGCCGTAAGCGAATTTATTGAAAAAGGGCCCGAAGCAGCCTTAATCATTTCAATGGCAAAGGCATTTGTCGGTGATGAATCATTTAAAATTATTAATGAAGCTTTACAGATACACGGAGGGTGGGGATATATGGAAGATTATGGTGTTGCACGCTCCTTACGAGATGTACGACTTTTGTCTGTTGGCGCAGGAACAACTGAAATAATGCATGAAATTATCAGCCGAGTCATCATTGATGATGTACAGCATAAGCGGCAACTTATTAATGTACGCTCATAAAAAAAATTTTACTGATATTATGCTGCGTCTGATTGCGCAAGATCAAACTTTATAAGGCCACCCCACATATTTCGACAAGCTCAATATGACTCGCGCTCAGTCAGTCTGAGCCTGTCGAAGACTGTTGGGCGGTATTTTTGTTAAAAAAGAGCCTAAGGCTTATGAATATATACATTACACTCGATTATGAAATTTACTTTGGCGAAAACCATGGTACTGTTGAGAAATGTATTATCTATCCAACTTCCGAGCTAATTCGTATTGCCGAAAAGCATGATGTCAGGTTTTCTTTTTTTGTTGATTGTGGTTTTATTTTGAAGTTGGATGAATTTCGAAAAAAACACCCTCAACTCGAAAAAGATTACAATTTAATTACCGAACAAATAAAATACTTATCTGCTACCGGGCATGATATCCAACTGCATATTCATCCCCATTGGGAGGATAGTTATTACGATGGCAATCGTTGGGTCATTGATATAAAACGGTATAAATTAATGGATTTTAATGAAACGGAAATTGCGGATATTGTTTATCGGTACAAAAAAGTATTGGTTGATTTAACCGGTAAAGAAATTTTCGCATTTCGGGCAGGAGGCTGGTGTTTACAGCCCTTCGATAAGCTTAAAAAAACATTTAAGGAAAATAATATTACCTTGGATAGCAGTGTTTTTAGAAACGGCTTTTATATTTCTGAAAATTACAATTACGATTTTCGTAATGCACCGGATAAAGATATTTACCGGTTTGAAGACGAATCTGCCATAGAAAACCCTACCGGTTGTTTCACCGAATTACCGATTAGTGCCATTCGAAATTCACCATTATTTTTCTGGAAATTATTTTTGTTGGGCAGAAAAAACCCTTATTTACATAAGCCTTTGGGAGACGGCAGAGCAATGCCAGCACCCGGGCAGCGGAAAAAAATGCTTACCCAATACACAAATTGCACAGTTTGTGTAGATGGCTATAATGCCCATTTATTACAAAAAGCTTTGAAAATGTTACAGAAAAAGAAGTTTGAACAAATGGTGGTAATTGGTCATCCAAAGGCATTATCACGGTATTCAATTCAAAAACTGGAAGAGTTTATAAACAAAAACAAAAAGGAAAATAATTTTACAACTATCGCAACTAATTTCAGCAGAATTTTAGAAATAAACCAGCAGAAGAATGATTAAAATGCGGACAAAATTATTTTATGAAGACATGCGTTGGGAATGAACAAACGCGATGCCGTGTTGCTTGTGTGGAGGAATCGTTTGTTCTTGATTTTTTGTTTCTTTTTGATCAAGCAAAAAGAAAAACACACAGCTTTTTTACCACACCTTCGGGAGCACATCCGCAGGGTGATAATCCATTTGTGGAACTTCTTTAATAAATATTACTTAGCCATAAAGAAAGGTAATACACTATTATTTTTTTAACCATTTCTAAAAAAACTGTCTGGATTGTAATTTTTATAGGCGATCCAGCAAAAATTGTCACTTTATTACATGGACAACCAAGAGCCAAAGCGAGCCAGACGTGTACGATATACAGGGACACACCCCAAAGTGTACAAAGAAAAATACAAAGAATTACAGCCTGAGCATTATTCCGATGACATTGCAAAGGTCATTGGGCAGGGACGCACACCAGCAGGTATGCATCGCTCCATTTGTGTCAACGAAATAATGGAATTCCTTAAAATAGCTCCCGGACAAATCGGATTGGATGCCACGTTGGGGTATGGTGGTCATAGTTTAGAGATGATTAAATATTTGCTTCCCGGAGGGCGTTTGTATGCAATTGATGTCGATCCTTTTGAATTGCCACGAACAAGAGATCGTCTGGCATCATTGGGCTTTGGGCCAGAAGTTGTGGTTATTAAAAAAATGAATTTTTCCGATATAGATCTGATTGCTTCCGAATCGGGACCGATGAATTTTGTTTTGGCAGATTTGGGTGTTTCATCCATGCAAATTGATAATCCTGAAAGAGGCTTTTCATTTAAGGTTGATGGCCCTTTAGACCTAAGGCTTAATCCGAAGAGCGGAAAATCTGTCGCAACTATTTTAAAAACTATTTCTCAACAGCAGTTAGAAAAACTATTGATTGAAAATGCTGACGAACCTTATTCAGAATACATAGCGGAAGCTATTATTTCAAAAATAAAAAAAGGAGCGATCATAGCAACAACAAAAGCTTTGCAGGAGATCATCAAAGAAGCGCTTGCATTTCTTCCACCAACCAATAGTAAAGATGAGATAAAAAAATCCTGTCAGCGATGCTTTCAGGCATTGCGTATAGAAGTGAATAATGAATTTGGAGTATTGGAAAAATTTCTGGAAAAGTTACCCTTAGCCCTTGCTGCGGGTGGACGAGTGGCAATTCTTTCATTTCATTCGGGAGAAGACAGGCGCGTAAAGAAATCTTTCCAGAGTTTATTCCGGGAAGGAATTTACAGCAGCGTTGCTCCCGACCCTATGAGACCCTCTGCAGAAGAATGTAATAGCAATCCCCGTGCGCGTTCTGCAAAGCTACGCTGGGCAATAAAAGCATAACGTGTGTCTCTTTGTTTACATTTGTTAAAAAAGAAAGTAACTGCGCATTTTGGGGTCATAAAACTTTGACGGCAATCAGACAAAAAAACAGATGCGGCAGATAATAAAAAATTCATTACTTTTGCACCCGAAATAACACTATAAAAACAATTTTACCATGAAAAAAATATTTTTATTATTTGCTTTAAGCGCGATTATAATTGGAAACCACAGCGGATGTAAAAACCCTGGAAATCAAGTAACAGACTCTACAAAATTAAGTATGACCGTTGACACCTTTTTATTGTCTCCTGAAAAATGGGCGGGTAAAGATGTTGTTATTACGGGCACTGTATCGCATGTATGCAGACACAGCGGCAAAAAACTTTTTCTTTTTGGCAGCAATCCTGAGGCAACCGTAAAAGTAAATGCAGGAGGTAATTTTTCTACCCTCGATATGAAATACGAAGGTACCGATGTTGAAATTACCGGAACTGTTATTGAAGACGAAAAAATTGATGCAAACTATTTGAATGAATGGGAGGCTGACATAAAAAAAATGGTTGCAGATAAAGACCAAAAAGTATGCACTGAAGATACCAAAGCAATTTCCGGGCAAACAAACGACACTACAAAAAACAACGCTCCTGAAGATCCATTTGCCGGAGTTAATGAATTACGTCAAAAACTTGAAAAGAGTGGCAAAGCTTATATTTCAATTTATGCAATTACTATAAAGGACCTGAAAGAGTTAAAAAAAGAAGCTTCAGTAAATTAAGCCCTGTTTTATATGTCTTCAAATGGTTCGAAACTCTTCCGAAAATGGAACAGGATTCTGCATAGGGATATTGGTTATTTCTTCTTCGGACTAACCATTATTTATTGTGTTTCGGGTATTGCGTTAAATCACAAAAACGACTGGAATCCCAATTACGATATCACTTATGAGGATTTTTCGATTACAGACAATATCGACAAATCATCCGTAAATGAAGCCTGGGTAATGGCTTTATTAAAAAAACATAACGAAGCCGATCATTATAAAAAATATTTCTTCCCTGATAGTAATACGCTTAAGATCTTTATCAATAACGGATCCGTTTCGGTAAACCTGGAATCGAAAGAAGGATATATTGAAAAAATATCGAAGAGACCCTTTTTCTTTGAGATCAATTTTCTTCATTACAATCCCGGTCAATGGTGGTTGTGGTTTTCTGACGCTTTCTGCGTTGGGATGATCATTATTGCAGTAAGCGGATTGTTTATAATGGCAAAAAGTAAACACAGCCTCAGCAGGCGTGGAATCTGGTTTATTCTTGCCGGACTGGTAGTACCTTTGCTTGCGCTGATTTTTTTGTAAAACACTTGCTACTTTATACCGATACCTATTATGAACTAGTGTCATGTCAATCGTGAAATATCCTAAAGTCATGCTGAACTTGTTTCAGCATCCATAAGATTCCGAAACAAGTTCGGAATGACCAACAATGCGACAAAACAAACTTGACTTGACACTAGTTCAATTCTTTTATATATTAAAATTAAAGATATATGTGCCGCTTATTTGTCTGAGGGATTGTAGCGAAAATCCTTCCCAAATTTTTCATTTGGGAAGATTGTAGCGGAAAGCCCGACCCGCAGGGGCAGACCCAAATAATTCTAAAAAAACAAATGTTTTTTGTTGGTATAATTGTCGATGGCGAAATACAACAAACATTGGATTAATTCGTAATAACTAATGGTATTACTCCTGAAAGTAAACCCTCTTCACTCTTCTGGAAACGTTTGTTAATATTTCGTAAGGTATTGTGCCAACATCTTTTGCTACTTCTGTAATAGGATAAGCATCTCCAAAAACAATGACTTCATCATTTTCATTTGCGTTAATATCAGTTACATCAATCATACACATATCCATACATATATTGCCAATGATTGGAGCAGGCTTACCGTTTATAATCATTTTCCCTTTTCCTCCGCTCAGTTTACGGCTTAATCCATCGGCATAACCTATTGGAACAGTCGCTATTTGTATGTCGCGGGTTGCAATTCCCTTTCTACTATAACCAATGGTTTCATTGGCAGGAATATTTTTAATTTGAGAAATGCTTGTTTTTAAAGTACTAACATTTTGTAATTGACCTTGTTCATTGGCATTTGATCCTATACCGTATAGTCCGATGCCAAGCCGAACGATATCAAATTGCGCATCCGGGAAACGGACTATTCCTGCAGAATTTAATATGTGTTTCATGATTGGATAAGAGAAATGACTTTTTATCTTTTCGCTCATCACATTAAATTTTTTTATCTGTTGCCTGGTGAAATCATCGTGTTCCGCTTCATCACTTGCGGCTAAATGTGAGAAAATAGATTTCAGGGAGATGTCTTTATTGTTTCTGATACGAACTATCAACTCATTAACTTCATTTTCATCAAATCCCAATCGGTGCATTCCTGTATCCAGCTTTATGTGTATGGGGATAGGATCAACATTATCATGGACACTGCGCTTTAACGTTTCTTCAAATAAACTCATTACTCGAAAACTATAAATTTCAGGCTCCAGGTTATACTGAATCATAGAGTCATAGCTTTGTTCCTCAGGATTCATCACCATTATCGGCATAGTGATACCCGCCTTTCGCAGTTCAATTCCTTCATCAGCATAAGCCACCGCCAAAAAATCAACACAATGAAACTGAAGTATATTGGCTATTTCAAAGCTACCGCTGCCATACGAAAAGGCTTTTACCATTGCCATAATTTTGGTCTCCGATTTTAATTTCGATCGAAAATAATTCAGGTTGTGAACAATGGCGTTTAAATTTATTTCTAAAACTGTTTCGTGTGCTTTTTGCTGGATAATTTTACTGATGGCTTCGAAGCCGAATGCGCGTGCACCTTTCAACAGGATGGTTTCATCACGGAAGAACGAGCTATTAAACTCCTTTAAAAACTCTTCGGTTGATTTATAAAAATATTTTTCAATATCAAATTGCTTTGTTTGGCTCGAAATACCCTCGCCAATCCCAATTAAACGTGTGATACCCTTTTTATGAATCAGCTCGGCCACTTCGCTATAAAGCCCTTCTTCGTTGCGTCCACTTTGTAAAATATCAGAGAGAATCACTGTTTTCTTCAAATGTTGTTTTTGCTGATTCAAAAAATCCAATGCGATTGCTAAAGAACCTAAATCTGAATTATAGCTATCATTGATGACGGAGCAATTGTTAATGCCTTCCTTTAGTTCCAATCGCATAGCTATAGGGCTCAAAAACCGCATACGCTCCGCAATCAATTGATTTTCGTAACCAAGATAGAGTAGCATAGCCCAACAATGAATCGCATTTTCTATGCTTGCTTCATCGATAAAAGGAATGGAAATATGAATAAAATCGTTTTTGTAAACACCCTGTATTTCTGTATCGACAACCCCCTTAGTCACGCGTCCAATTAATAGATCTGCACGTAATTTGCGTGACCATGAAAAAACTTTTAAGTCCCGAAAGGCTTTGTTTACCGTAATTCCATTGTGTATCAACAAATAATCTTTACAATAAATCAAGACTTCTGAATGAACAAAAAGTTTTAATTTCTCGTCCACCTTTTGTTTTTGATTTTCAAAATTTTCATCGTGTGCCTGCCCGATATTGGTAATCATTCCAATGGTCGGCTGAATTATCTTTTCAAGCAATTGCATTTCCTGCGTCTGAGAAATGCCGGCCTCAAAAATTCCCAGATTATTTTCCTCCGCTATTTGCCATACCGAGAGAGGTACTCCAACCTGTGAATTATAACTTTTCGGACTGCGAACAATATTTTTATCTTCCCGCATCAGCTGATACAGCCATTCTTTGACAATTGTTTTCCCGTTGCTTCCGGTAATACCAATAATCGGAATATTAAATTGTTTACGATGAAAAGCACATAAATTTTGCAAAGCCTGCAATGTGTCGTTTACCAATAAGAAAATGGAATCGCTAAAAACAGTATGGTTTTGTGGTAAAGTAGAAACAACAAAATGGCGGACTCCCTTTTTATGTAAATCAAGCAAATAGGCATGACCATCATGGCGTTCACCTACAATAGCAAAAAACAAAGAGGTCTCCGCATTACTCAATTTGCGGCTATCGAACAGCAGATTTCTGATAACAGCATTCGTATGGCCATTGCCGTTAATTGTGGCGTTAATTACGGAAGAAATTGTAGAAATGTTGTAATTCATTTTTTATAAATTCGTTACTCTTCGGGCATCCACAAAGCAATCCCTGCAAAGTGGCTCATAATTATTTGTTTCGCCTAATAATACTAAAGAAGATTCATTGGTCATACGATGCGAATGATTTGCTAAATTCCCACATCGCATACATATTGCATGTACTTTAGTAACATATTCGGCAATGGCCAGCAATCCGGGCATAGGTCCGAATGGCTTACCCAAATAATCCATGTCTAATCCGGCAACAATAACCCTTACACCACTTTCAGCAAGCTGATTACATACATCTATTAAGCCCATATCAAAAAACTGGGCTTCGTCAATTCCAACTACCTGAACATCACTTGTAAGTAATAAAATGTTTGCAGATACCGGAACAGGGGTTGAGTGAATGGAATTGCTGTCATGAGAAACAACTTTTACATCGTCATAACGGGTATCAATAGCGGGTTTGAAAATTTCGACTTTTTGTTTTGCAAATTGTGCTCGCTTTAGCCTTCGTATCAATTCTTCTGTTTTCCCTGAAAACATAGAGCCGCATACAACTTCAATTGATCCTTTGCGATAATTTGAGTGAATTGTGTTTTCCAGAAACATGTATTGAGTGTGTTGTAAAAAAATGATTGAAATACATTATTTTTGAATTCACTTATATAATGTATTTTTACTATGAACTACTCAGGTTAGATTGCATATTTTTTATACAATTTGTTGCCTTTTGCCACCGATACGTATTAAATTTAATGCACAACAAAATTAATCAAAAAAGTGTTCTGAAAATTCAACAGGCCAAATTAATATTCATGGAAAAATTCAATATCAGAAAGGAGATGAGGGCTTGGGTGCTGTATTTCATTTATTTATCCTGGTCTCTCCTTAATTCATCACTTTCAGCACAGGAAAACAAAGGAGAAATTTATCAATACGCCAGAAAGATTGTGGATACAATGGCTTCGGAAAGTATGCATGGACGCGGCTATATAAATGACGGAGATAAAATTGCTGCAAATTATCTTCGAACGGAATTTAAGAAATTCGGGTTAATATCCTTTACAAACGATTACTATCAAACGTTTACTTTTCCGGTGAACACATTTTCCGGTATTATTTCACTGGAAGTGGATAAAATAAATTTGATTCCCGGAAAAGATTTTATTGTTTATTCCCACTCCCCCACGGCTAATGGAAAATATTCGGTTGTAATTGCGGATGAACGTCTGGTAAACAAAAAGCGAAAATTTAAAAGATTTCTGAAACAGGATTTCAGCAATAAAATATTGGTTGTGAATGATACCGGGAAACAAACCGATCAGCTCCAAAATTTACTCGCAAACGGCTGTAAAGCAAAAGCTATAATAGCCCTGAAAGATAAACTAACATGGAGTGTTGCGCAAACGGTGAATGATTATCCCTTGATAGAAGTATTAAGAACACCTTCTTTCAGACCAAAAGAAATAAGCTATGTTATCCAAAATAATTTAATTCCACACTATCAGTCTCAAAACGTAATTGGCTATATTAAGGGCTCGGAATATCCTGATTCTTTCATTGTTTTTTCAGCCCATTACGACCATTTAGGACAAATGGGCAAGGATGTTTATTTTCCGGGGGCAAATGACAATGCAAGCGGTTGTGCAATGTTGCTAAACCTTGCAAAACACTATTCGATGTCCGGCCACAAACCCAAATATTCCATCGCCTTTATTGCCTTTACCGGAGAAGAAGCCGGCATTCTCGGTTCAAAACATTTTACCGAAGTGCCCTTGTTTCCACTTAAAAATATTCGTTTTTTACTGAACATGGATATTATGGGAACAGGTGAAGACGGTATTACGGCTGTAAATGGTTCTGTTTTTCTGGATGAATTCAACAGTCTGGTGAATATAAATAAACAGAATAATTACATTAAAGATGTTAAAATACGCGGTAAAGCAGCAAATAGCGATCATTATTTTTTTTCAGAAAAAGGAGTAAAAGCATTTTTTATTTATT
>JAVHPR010000112.1:0-5120 GCA_036170695.1 Bacteroidia bacterium | reverse complement strand
AGATAAATAAGAGATTGTCTAACAGTTACTCGAACGACCTCGTATCGCACTTACAGTGGCCGCTAATGAATTAATAGGAGGAACAGTAAGGGAATTGCCAGACGGACAATGCGCGGCATCAGTAACTGTAATAGTATAGGTGCCGGCATTAACATTAGTAGAAGAAGTGGCAGCGCCGTTGCTCCACAAATAAGTATAAATTCCTGTTCCTCCAGTGGCAGAAGCCGAAATAGCGGACAAAGCATTACAAGTAGTTGCATTATTCTGGGAAGTGGATACGATAATTTGTGGATTAGGACTAATTGTTACAGAAGCTGTTCCAGTGCAAAAACCAGGACTTCCTCCTGTTACAGTTACACTATGGATACCGGCCACGACATTAGAGATAGTTTGTGTGCTTTGCCCCGTATTCCACAGGTAGGTGTAGGGACCAATTCCTCCGGAAACGTTTGCGGTAATTGTTGCAGTTTGCCCATAACAAATTACAGGTGGAGAATTAATTGTTACAATAATGGGGGTAGAAACATGTAATACCACTTGGTCAGAAGCAGAACTGCATACCCCGTTGCCGGTAGAAGTAAGAGTTAATACAACAGTTCCACTGGTAAGTTCTGCAATAGTAGGGGTATAAGTAGTATTTAATGCCGTAATTCCGGGAGTATATGTTCCATTTCCACCTGACCAGATACCTCCGGTTGCGCCTGTAACCGTTCCATTTAGCGTAAGAGATGATCCGCAAGTAGTTTTGTCGGGACCGGCATTGACGGTTATTGGTGCCGGAGCTGTAGAAACAACAACAGTTGCATTTGCAGGCTGACAGCCCGAAGCACCGGAAATAGCAACAGTATATGTTCCGTTTCCAACATTAATACTTTGTGAAGTACTCCCATTACTCCAGGAGTATGAATATGGAGGAGTTCCACCACTTCCGGTAGCTGTGAGTGTTGTAGAAGATTGTCCATAACACATTGTTACATTGCTCCCAACGCTGGCTGTTAAGGTGGCACAACATTTTTGAAAAAAAATATCGTCTAAGCCAAAATCATTTCCGCTGGCTGTAGTGTTTTGATTTATGATAGAAATAATAGCTGATGTATTAGATCCTGAATTCCAGGTTGCAGAAAAATTAATCCAGGTATTAATGGTGGAGGGAGCAGTAAAAATCGAACCCAGGAGAATGCCATTGACCGAAAACTGTAATTTGGCAGGACTGCTAGGATGCACTGAACAAACCCAGCTAGAAAAAATATAATCGCTGTTAGGAACAACGGAAATAGTTTGGATCCATACAGAAGTATTTGGCGTTCCTGCACCATTAACAATCATAAAATTTCCTGTACCTGTCGTATGGTCGTGGCCCACAAAAGCTGAGTGGTAGAAAAGAGCGCTGACGCCCACCCCATATTTACTCTCGGGGTATAGACAATTAGTTGAGTTACAATAAAGATACGCACTGGTAAAAGATGTGTTGCCTGCACTGAAATCCCCGTTTACTATCAGATTTGTACCGGTTGGGACTGTTCCGGAAGGACATTGACTGTAGGAGTGAAGGCCGAAAATAAATAAATTCAGGAAAACAAATAGGTGTGAAATGGGATGTGGCACCGTTTTGTAATTACATTTGAAAATCGAGGCGAATAATCCTGAACACTTTATTGTGGGTTTTTTATACAGGGAGTTTCCGAAAAAAAAAATCGGGCAGTAACCTGAAATCTTATTTTCGTTATATAACTTGTCATATAAATGTTTAAATAAAACCACAAATAAACAGGTTAATTCAACAATACTATAGCTAATATACAAAGTTTTAAAAGGAGAGGCAATTTTTTTTTTTAACAATTATAATTTTTGAAAATTATCCTGAAAAAAAAAACTATAAAGCGTATGTAATTGTACACATACATTTACATGCCCATTAGTTGCACGAATTTGAACAATAGCACTTCAGGTAATAATTATTTCTACTTTTGCATAAAATAAAAAGTATGCCTAAGGAAAAAACTTTACAATGGTTTGAAAATTGGTTTGACTCGCCTTATTATCATGTTTTGTATAAAAACCGCAGTTTCAATGAAGCAGAATTATTTATAGATAACCTGATAAATTACCTTCAAATTAATAGCGATTCAAAATTTTTGGATGCAGGCTGCGGCAAAGGAAGGCATTCGATTTATCTGAATAAAAAAGGGTACAATGTTGTAGGTATAGATTTATCCCAGGCAAGCATTACATGTGCAAGTCAGTCTAACAATGAAAGATTACAATTTTTTGTAGAAGATATGCGCAAAACAGATCGAATAAATCAATTCGATTATGTTCTTAATCTTTTTACAAGTTTTGGATATTTTGAAAATGAAAGGGATAATTTTTCCACAATAAATTGTCTGGGCAAAGCTCTAAAACCGAAAGGGATTTTTATTCTCGATTTTATGAATGCTCAGAAAGAGATTGCGAATTTAATACTGCATGAAAAAAAAATAATTGAAGGCATTGAATTTAAGATTTCCAGAAGTATTGAAAATAATTTTATTGTTAAACAAATAAATTTTTCAGATAAGGGCCAAGAGTATAATTTCCAGGAACGTGTTAAAGCTCTTCATCTAGATGATTTTAGGAAATATTTTGACGACAACAAACTTAAAATATTACATTTGCTGGGTAATTATAATCTTGATGAATTTAATCCCGTCTCATCAAACAGGTTGATAATTATTGCACAAAAGGAATATTAAAATGTGCTAATGTGTAGATTTGATAATGTGCTGATGAGTGAAGTACAAAATAAATAATATGTTGATTTGTTAATTACGAAGTTCGTTTTCAAATTTTTAAATTGCTTAATTTTCAAATTATTTAAGGATGAACTACCTGATGTACTTTTTACTTTTTCTATCTGTTATAATCAGCGGATTAAGCGTGCTATTTATTAATATAAGCAGTAAAAATTTAAAACTTATACTTTCATTCAGTGGTGCATTTTTATTTGCCATTTGCGCTCTCCACCTTATCCCTGAAATCTATTTATCAGGCACACCCAATGTTGGTATATATATATTAATTGGATTTTTTGCACAGATACTTTTAGAATTCTTAACAGAAGGCATTGAACATGGGCATATACATGTTCATGCTCATAAACATGCCAAACACGCCTTCCCTTATGCAATGATGATAGGGCTTTCTGTTCACTCTTTTTTGGAAGGAATGCCTCTGGCCAATGTTGTCACCCATTCGCACAACTCATTATTAACAGGTATTGTAATGCACAACATACCTATTGCAATGGCTTTGATGACGATGCTTTTGCAATCGCACATCAGCAAACAAAATGCCATTTTCTGGCTTACTGTATTTGCATTAATAACACCTTTAGGTTCATTAACAAGCTATGCTATAGGTGAAAATATGATCGGGAATTTTTCCAGTTACTTTGATAGAATAATGGCAGTTGTAGTGGGTATATTTCTTCATATTTCCACCACTATCCTTTTTGAATCGAGCGAAAATCACCGCTTTAATTTTATTAAATTTTTGGTGATTTTGCTCGGAGCCGGATTTGCTGTCTATAGTGTTTAGACCTGAAAGCGATGACTAAATGCTTAATTTAAGCCAGTCAACACTTTTTTTATTGCAATAAAATCAGGTAAGTCACCAGCTTTTTCCAGTACTTCAGCGTATCTCACTATACCTTCTTTATCAATTACAAAAGCCGAACGTTTTGAAACGCCCTTCATGCCAATGAAATCATCGTAAATTGCAGCATAAGCGGTAGAGGCTTCCTTGTTAAAATCGGAAAGCAGAGGGAAATTTAATTTTTGCTCTTCCTTAAATTTAGCAAGTACAAATCGTGAATCAACGGAAATACCAAAAACCTGTGCATTTGCATTGTTATACGAAGCTATATCGTCCCTCATTGCACATAATTCCGCAGTACAAGTACCGGTAAAGGCTAAAGGAAAAAACAATAAAAGAACATTTTTCCCTTTATAATCTTCTAATTTCTCTTCTTTATTTTCTGAGTTAATTAATTTGAATGACGGCGCTTTTTGTCCTATTTCTATTTTCATGGCAAATTTTTTTTAATTGGTTTAGTTAAAAATTATTTTTTTTAGGAGGCAAAGATAATAAATGTATATACATAAATGTATATACATAAAAATATTTTTCAAATTATTATTGCGGCACTATAATTTCGTAACTTTGTGCACTATTTTAATTATAAACCTTATAAAACCATATCAACCATGACATTAGTAGGAAAAAAAGCACCATCATTTAAGGCGCAAGCAGTAGTTTACGGAGGAGAAATAGTTTCAGACTTCACATTAGATCAATACATCGGTAAAAAACACGTGATTTTCTTTTTCTATCCAAAAGATTTCACTTTTGTTTGTCCAACCGAATTACACGCATTTCAGGATAAATTAGCAGAATTTGAAAAACGTAATGTGGCTGTAGTTGCTTGTTCAACAGATACAGAACAATCGCACTGGGGGTGGTTACAAACACCAAAAGCACAAGGCGGAATTCAGGGAGTTACTTACCCAATTGTTGCTGATACAACAAAAACTATTTCAATGAATTTTGATGTATTGTTTGGCGAATACGAATTAGATGAAAACAATGCTTTGCTTGCTACTGGTCCTATGATTGCGTACCGCGGCTTATACCTGATAGACAAAAATGGCATAATTCGTCACCAGTTAATTAATGACTTATCATTAGGTCGTAGTGTTGACGAAGCATTACGTATGGTTGATGCCTTACAATTTACTGAAGAAAACGGTGAAGTTTGTCCGGCTAACTGGCATAAAGGTGATGAAGCCATGAAAGCAACTCATGGTGATGTTGCTAATTATTTGGCGAAACATTAGTTTTTCAGCATTTTTTTGCAATAAGGTAAATCAAGTGTTGAGTTTCTCACTTTGAAAAAAGTACCATTAAGACACAAAGGCAAAATAAATTCTGGAGTTATTTTTTCCAATTTATTTAAGCCTTTGTGTTTTTGTTTTTTCGCGGTACTTTCTTTTTTTTCTATCCTTGATTCGTAATGATATGAAATTGCTTCTAGTGTCATGTCAATCGTGAAATATCCTAAAGTCATGCTGAACTTGTTTCAG
>JAVHPR010000111.1:0-5121 GCA_036170695.1 Bacteroidia bacterium | reverse complement strand
TTGTAATTTTATAATTTTGTTTACGAAGTCGGCTACAACATTTAGCTAGCCGTTACAGGCAAGCGTAGGGCAAAAAAAACAGAACTACCCATTAAACTGACTGACAGAGCCTCAAACGGACAGTGGAATTCTAAGTATTACGAACTGCGGGTAACAGGACTTCTAAACATTACGAACTGCGGGTAATAGGACTTATAAGTGTTACGCACCATGTGTAATAGGACTTCTAAGTGTCACGAACTATGGGTAATCGGACTTCTAAGTATTACGAACTACGGGTAATTGGACTTCTGCGGGTTACGAACTGTGCGTAATTGGAACAACTATGCCGAAACCCTGCCGACCTGAATGTTTTTTAAATTTTCCAACCGCACATTTTAAAAAATAATTTTTTCCCTACCCACATTGGCACATTTGGGGTTTGCCCCACCTCACTGGCCGGCACAAAAGCAAACCCCAAAAGAGCCAATTTCGCAACCACTTTTTATTACCTTTGAACCTTATTGAAAGTATAACATATGAAACTAAGAATACACGGAGATAACATAATTGAATGTGAAAGAGCTTTAAGCCTCATTTCACTTGCTTATAAAGGAGAAGTTGTCCAAAAGACAAATTATATTTTTATGCCTTCATACAGCATTAGTGTCAAGGGCAAAGAAATTTTTGAAGTTGAGTTATTGGGAGGTCATGACCGCTGGGACGTGAACTTCAATATAGAACTCACAAAATACGGTGCACCAATTCGTGAAGCAACTGATGCTTACATTACACAAGTAGCAGCGGACAACAAAACGGAGGAACTATTACTTGCAATTGAATTTTGCAATGCCTTACCTGCGGGAAATAATGCTTGGCAAAGAAATGGCAGAGCCATTACTTGTGCTGAAATTGGTATTCCTTATTTCTACTTTGCTGAAATTGGTGGTGTTGAATTAGATGAAAACAGAAATGTGAAAGCTCCCCGTTTTCCAAATCCGATTGTTCCGTTTTCTTATTTAACTGTTTCTAAATCGTTAAATGTAGTGAGTGTTCCAATTTATGAAGCACATCCTGCAATTACTGAGACTTTACGTAAGAAATTCTTGCATATATTTGGCAAGGAAGCCAGTTTAGATTTACTAAAGTGCATTATCGAGCAAAGCCAAATCAGCGATGCTATGGATGTGCTAATTGAAAAAGGAACTACACTTGTAAAAATTCTTTCCAACGATAGAAAACGAGTTGATACATTCCGGGCAATGGAATGGGAAGAATTTTTGAGAATCTCTTCAGGACAGAAAAAAGCCGAGTGGATTAAAAACCACCCGAATAAACAAGTTTGGAGAAAAAAATCCTCGGATAAAGTAATAATTACCAAAACATTCAAAACCCTTTTAGCCGACACCCAAAGCTTAGATTGTCTTTCTATCGGTGCAAAGGAAATTCCAATTTGTCTTATTGCTAATGGTAATGTGAAAAAATTTGCCAAACTTTTGAAAGAAATTTATCCAAAAGAAAAAATAAGTGAACTTGCGAATACCATTGAAAACAAAAACAAACCTCTTATTGTCGTATGGATAACAGGTTTCAAGCCTCGCGGAGATGATTCACGACCTGATAGAGGGCTTGTTCCACTTGCAAGAATGCTATTTGGAAATGATATAGATATTCTCACAATTGTTTTTGGACCAGCTGTAAAACAAACATGGAAAACTTTTAAGGAAAATCCTTTCAAACTGGCAACTGGTAATGGACTTTGGCAAGCAGTACTAAATTTGAGTAATTATGTTTTAGCAGATAGCAGCACATCAGAATATGGCGTTTTAACAAACATCATAAAAAGAGATTTAATACGAAAAAATGTTAAAGTAATTTTTGATGCTGCTAAACCTAATGGTTCTTTTTCGGAACACGATGTTGATACCGCTATCCACACTATGTTTTCAAGACAATTGGGTGCAAACATTTTTGAATCAATGTGTAATCCACCCGGTGGTGATTGGAGCGGAATTTCGTATTGGGATTTTTCTGATAAAACAGAATACCGTTGGACTTCTTTACCAAGAGTTTCACCAACAAAAGCAAAACGTCCTGACCACATTATTCAGATTAATACAAAAAAAGAAAATATTTTTCTTGTTATTGAATCGAAGAATAACGCAAAAGATTTGGAAGAAAATATTGGCAACCGATTAACTGAATATGTTAAAGTACTTTTCAAAATTGCACCCACAGCACACAAGGAAGATAAATGTGATTGGAAACTTTTTAGTGGAAAAAATTCACCACATCCAACTCCTGTTTTAATTTCAGGGGGTGCATTTTGTTACAAAAATTTGGCTGAAATGAAAGCTTCAATGAAAAAAGGTGAACTTGATTTTGTCTTTGCTTATGAGTTCAAAAGTGATGGTACTCCAACAATTGGACATGTTCTTTTATCAAACAAAAGCCAATTCTTGAGAGACCTTTTGATGACCATTAGTTCTCAATTCAAGAGCGGGCTTGAAATTAAAATATACTGATTCGTAAACAGCATCAATGCTTGTTTTCATTGACTTTGTAAAAGGTGAATTACCAGTTTTTATTTGAGTTTTATGCTTAAAAATTTCTTTTGGTAACTGAAAGTCGTATTCACGACTACCCGCTGTTCCGTCAAAAGTTAAAATCCATTTTGCACCAACTGAATTTAACCTCTCCAATTCAGAATAAAATTGTTCAAGATTAAATTCCGTTTTTGTATATCGGTCTTTTGTTCCACCATAGGGCGGGTCAAGAAAAATAAAATCATTTTTATTTGCATCGGCAAGGGTTTGCCTGTAATCACATTTCCGAAATTCAACATCCTTTATAAAATAACTCCATTTTATAATAGTCTCTTTAAAACTTTTTGGATTTATTCCTGGACGGTTTTTATGCATGGAGTTATTAAACTCTCCATTATTATTGTATCGAATCAACCCATTAACACAAGTACGAGTTAAAAATAAAAAATCAAATTCGTTTTTTGTTTTATTAAAACTATCCCTAACCTCATAAAAAACACCATGTCCCTCACTTTGCAATCTATCCCACCGAATTTTATATTCATCCGCAACTTGTTCAGGATTGTTTTTTATTTGATTCCAAAGAGTAACCAATTCGGGAATAATATCGCTTGCAACTGCATTAGGTATTTGCCGGAAAGGCAACATAGCTCCTCCTCCAATAAAAGGTTCAATATACCTTTTTTGGTTACCAATATGTCGACTCAACTCAGGTGCAACATATCTTTTGCTACCTGACCATTTAATGACAGGTTCAACAATTTTTTTTGGCTTTATCATACTAATTGCAACTGGTTTTTAAGATTATTTTCTTCAAACAAAATACGTTTTTTAGCAAGTTCAAAATACTCCTCATTAGTATCAAAACCAACAGCGTGCATACCATATTTTATTCCTGCAATCATTTCAGTTCCCGAACCTGCAAAAGGCACAAGCAATTTACCACCTTTAATACCGGAAATCATCATTAATCTTTCAGCAACTCTAAGCGGTTTTTGTGTTGGGTGTGTTCCAAACTTTAATTCATCTTTACCTTTATTATTAGGAATATCCCAAACTGTTCTTAACTGTTTGTTTGCCTCTTTCATATTGTCACTTGCAAACTTAGCTTTCTTTACATCATCATAATTGAAATTATATTTACGCTTATCACCACCAGTATGAACCCAAAGTATTGTTTCATGACTTGCTGTTAATCTTCTTGCAGACAAATTTGGGAAAGCATTTCGTTTATACCAAGCGACCTCATTAATAATTTCTAAACCCAATAATTGGCAAGCTACATTTACAAAACCTGAATTATGATAGGTAGCATGAATCCAAATTGAACCCGTTGGTTTTACTAATCTTTTCAACTCTGACAGCCATAAATAGCTTGACTTAAAAATTTCATTGCCTGTTAACAAATCCCATTCTTCATTGTTCAGCTTCCAATTACCACCAAATCCGTTCATTTTTTTTGAACTATCATAATTCCAGCTTGCAGCAGTGGCTGCCCCATAGGGAGGGTCACAAATAGCTAAATCGTATGATTGGTCAGACATTTCAGACATTCCTAGTATAGAATCTTGCAAATACAGTTCAAAAGAATCTTTTATTAATTTTTTCATTTTTTTAAATAAGGTGTTATTTGTTCCATTACTAGATTGACAGCATCGTAAGTTGTATCATTTACACCGTACTCCTTAATTATTTTTTCAGCAGTTGCCATAACTTTTAATTCGGCCTCAAGGACTTTATAGTGTTTTGACAGTTTTTTAATTTGTTCGGCAGTAGGTAATCTTTCTCCTCTTTCAAGTTTGCTAAGCAGAGGAGAATCAATATCAGTTCCTTTAGAAACCTGATGCAAGGTTTGGCCTTTCCCTTTACGAAGCTCACGTAAATACTGACCTAAATCGGAATGTAATGTCTTCATTTTGCAATTTTATGACTTGTCATTTTTTGACAAATTTAGGATTTTTTTTGATATAGAGTCGAATTAAAATAAAAAACTTTTCAACAGAATAGTCATCTCACAGGTGTAAGCACATTTGCAATTCGCACCAGCAACTGCACAGTCCAAAAATTGCAAAAGAGCTTCCCCCTCTCTCACACCAGAAAAATTATTTTTTAAAATTTCCTGCCCTTCTAAAATTTTCAAAATAGCCTCCCACAGCCGTTTATGCTTCGTAAGACAGATTATTGTATATTTGAAGCGAAAAGGTAGAAACATTTAGTGTTGTAAGTTCTTGTGAAATAACAAGGTGAACTGTGTGTTACGACCGCAGGGTATTATGACTGTTGGGTTTTCAGAGCTGTGTATTAAGACCCATAGCGCAAGACCAATACTGACAGAAGGTGTAACGGACTAACAAAAAATACGCCTGCCTGTAACATTACCTAAGCAATACGGCCGTTTATAGTAAGTTTCATCATTTGAGTTCGCAATGAAAACAGGTCGTGGCAAAAACTTTTCACAGCGGCATAAATTTTTTTTCTATTAGTTTTTGCCACTTGTAACTTTATAATTTTTTTTACGAAGTCGGCCGCATCGCTTAGCTACTCGTTGTGGGCAATACAAGAGGAAAATTTTACGCAGGAAATAAAGTCCTCGGAA
>JAVHPR010000110.1:0-22080 GCA_036170695.1 Bacteroidia bacterium | reverse complement strand
AAGTTCGGAATGACCAACAATGCGACAAAACAAACTTGACTTGACACTAGTGGGAGATTGCTTCAGTCGTTCCTCCTTCGCAATGACATACGTTTGGTAATTTGTGAAAAAGAATTTCATTCTTTTGTTTTTTCGAACCTCTGCAATTCTATGCAGATGGTTCATTTTACTCAATAATAATGTCATATTTAGCCAAAAGCCCTTCCAGTCTGTCTTTTGAGAATCTTGCCTTTTTGATAAAATTAAGTTCCGGATCGATAGAATAGTTGTAAGCTGTAGTAAAATCAGTGTTTTTTAAAAGTGTTTTATTAAATAATGTTCCTTCTAAATTGCTGTTCTGGAAGGAAGCACCCGGAAGTTCAGCATTTGAAAAATTAGTTTCTTTCAAAGAGCTGTTATTAAATTTTGTTTTTGCCATCTTTTTTGCTGCAAAAGAAGCATAATCCAACATACAGTTTTCAAAATTTGCACTGAACATAAAGTCATTACATTCATAAAAGTTGATACCAATTAATTTGCAATCTTTAAACAATACATCAGTAAGCTTAGTTTTATTGAGTTTGACCATAGCCAAATTACAGTTGTTAAATATACATTCATTAAAAATGTTGGATGATAAATTACTATTTGAAAAATCACAACTATTGAAAATGCATTTTTCAAAGGTTCTGTTTTTTAGCTCTTTCTGGGAGAAGGAGATTTTATCAAAAACTTTATTTTCATGATTAATAGCTTCCATAATTAATGTTTTTCCTTTTTATAAATATTGGCAATAGTAAAGTATGAAAATTGCCTGCAATCAGGTATTTTTTATTAGGTTTGTATCAAACAAATATTTGCCGGTATTTTTCGTTTTACAAATATATTTTTTGAAGATAGGAAATAAGTATTTATTAATTACATATTATGAACAAAATATTAGTTGCTAACCGAGGTGAAATTGCACTGCGTATAATGCGTTCCTGCCGTGAAATGGGAATTAAAACAGTTGCAATATATTCCGAAGCCGACAGAAATGCTCCTTTTGTGAAATATGCCGATGAGGCTGTGTGCATTGGGCCGCCGCCTTCAAATCAATCGTATTTATTAGGTGATAAAATTATTGAAGTATCAAAAAAACTTGGCGTTGATGGAATTCATCCCGGGTATGGTTTTTTATCCGAAAATGCAAGTTTTGCTACGGCAGTGAAAAAAGCCGGAATTATATTTATTGGTCCTTCACCAGAAGCAATGGACATCATGGGTGATAAGTTGTCGGCGAAAGCCGCAGCTAAAAGGTATAATATTCCAATGGTTCCAGGTTCTGACGGAGCTATTACCAGTGTTGAAGAAGGAAAGAAAACAGCTTTGTTGACAGGATTTCCACTCTTAATTAAAGCAAGTGCAGGTGGGGGAGGCAAGGGGATGCGCATTGTTGAATGTATTGAAGAGTTTGAAGAACAGATGAAAATGGCTGTTAATGAGGCAACATCTGCATTTGGGAACGGGGCAGTATTTATTGAACGCTATGTTGCCGACCCAAGGCACATTGAAATACAAATATTAGGTGATTCGTTTGGAAATATAGTTTATTTATTTGAACGTGAATGTTCTATTCAAAGGCGTCACCAGAAAGTGATTGAAGAAGCGCCATCGTCTGTCTTAACACCGGAAATTCGTAAAGCAATGGGCGAATGTGCTGTGAATGTTGGTAAAGCATGTAATTATGAGGGTGCAGGTACAGTTGAGTTTTTGTTTGACGAAAATAAAAATTTCTATTTTCTTGAGATGAATACACGTTTACAGGTGGAGCACCCCGTAACTGAAATGATTACAGGCATTGACCTGGTGAAAGAACAAATAAAAGTGGCCCGTGGCGAAAAATTATCTTTTACCCAGGCTGATTTGAAAATTCATGGACATAGCCTTGAAGTGCGTGTTTATGCAGAAGATCCAACCAATAATTTTTTACCGGATATTGGTAAATTAGTTACTTATAGACGTCCGCAAGGGCTGGGAGTTCGCGTAGATGATGGTTTTGAAGAAGGAATGGATATTCCCATTTATTACGATCCCATGATAGCGAAGTTGGTTTCATTTGGTAAAGACAGGGAAGAAGCCATTAACCGCATGATTCGCGCTATCGATGATTATAAAATTACAGGTGTTACAACCACATTAAGCTTTTGCAAATTTGTATTGAAGCATAAAGCATTTACTTCCGGTTGTTTTGACACACATTTCATTAAAGACCATTTTTCACCTGAAATGTTGTCCATAGAAAATAATGAAGAGGCATTAATAGCTGCATTATTTGGGGCTAAGTTGATGGATGAAAAACAAAGCTTAGCAAAAATTGAATGTCAGGAATCAGGGGAAAGTAAATCAAAATGGAAGTCTAACAGGCAGAGCTAAAATAAAATAGAGAGTTGGAGAGATGGAGAATTAGGGAGTTGCAAAATCGAAAAAACAAAAAAATTGAAAAATCATCAAATCTTTAATTCTCTAAATCTCTAATTCTCTATTTCTCTAAATCTCTAATTTTGAAATTGGGTACAGGATTTGTTTCATAAAACTTTATGGCAAAAAGAATAGTCATATTTATTTTCCTTTTACCCTTTATTAGTTTTGCACAGAAGGATGCTCATTCTGTTGAACGAGGCCTGGGGCAAATCTATGGGCTTCAATTGCCGGAAAAAACCATGATGGTTCGTGCTACCATTTATAATGGCGATACTATCCCGTATGCCACATTACCTCCTATTGTCTGTTATGTTCCCCGTGTGTTTAAAAATAGAAGGGATGCAGCAAAATGGGATCGGTTGAAATATAATGTAAAGAAAGTTTATCCATACGCTATTTTAGCTGCTGCCAAGCTCAAGGAGTATGATGTGCTTTTATCAAAAATTCCTGATGAAAGTGAACGTAACAGATACATGAAACTGGCTGAAAAACAGTTGAAAGACCAATTTGGTGAAGAATTGAAAAATCTGACCATGACTCAGGGTCGCATTTTAATTAAACTTGTTGACCGTGAAACCGGTAAAACTACATACAATATTGTTAAAGAAATGCGTGGTTCGTTTTCTGCATTTATGTGGCAGGGAGTTGCAATTCTGTTCAGTTCCAATCTTAAAGATGAATATGATGGGAAAGGTGAAGATAAAGCAATTGAAGAAGCCATTAAATTAATTGAGAATGGCGATTTTTAGCTCCTACGAATTACGAATCTTTACGGATTTACGAATCTGTGTTTGCTAATTTGCTAATGATAAATTGCTAAATTATTTTATTTATCTTTTCCCCATCCCAAGAATAATAAAGGCATTATTGAGTTTTTGAACAATAATGTCAGCAAAGCTACCACCAAAACTGCGGCCAAAAATATCAAAATCACCCCCCACCCCCAAGAGGCATACTCTAAATACAATAGGGATAAAAGAAGGAGAATAACTGCAAGTGATATAACAATATGACAAATATATGAAGATTTCAAAAATGCTCTTATAAATACACTTTTAAACGTTTTTGCTTCATTATTGTGTATGCGATTCTTTTCAGAAGCTAATTTCTCATTTGCTATTAACATTAATATTAAAGTAAAAATTGAAGTAATAATTCCCAGTAAACCGGCTACAATGCAAATTAAAACTTCTAAAATCCAATCAAGCCAGGTTATGCCGGTTATGTGTAGTGGAACTTTGGTTTTTTTATCTTCATCTTCATTTTTTACTTTTGGTTTCAAAAAAGTATGCCTTTCTATCAATGGCAAAGAATATAAGCCTTTTAGCTTAGCCAATTTTGTTCCTGTAATTTGTTTTTCTGAATGTAATCGTTTGGCTACTTTTCTTTTTATATTTCGTGTTTCTAATAATGATAAAGTAGAAATTTTATAATTAGTTATTAAATTTTCATTATTTGAATCGAATTTATCGTAAATTTTTTCTGTGTTTTCTGAATAAACAACATTATTTGATTTAAAATTTCCATTTTGGCTACCTTGGTAATTATTATTCCATGTAACGTAATAGCCTTTATTGAAAGTTCGTTTTTGGACTTCACATGAACATAAACTTAATATACTAATAAATGCATAACTTAGACGACATATATTTTATTTATGCCATTGAATACAATGTATTCCATAAGACTAATGTCGTCTAAGCTATGAAACCATTAGTAAGTATAGAAATAGATAAAAACTGTTTCATTTTTTTATAGTTTGCATTTTGTGAAAATTAGAAATAATTTAAGATAAGCACTTGAAGAAGCCATTAAATTAATTGAGAATGGCGATTTTTAGATCCTACGAATTACGAATAACGCCACCCAAAGGGTGGTCACTCGAAGGGTGAAATTTACGAATCTGTGTTTGCTAAAACTGTGATTAGCGTAGCTGAACCATCGACTATTGTTAAATTGCTATATTGTTAAATTGTTTTTTCTTAAACCGATCAGCAACAACTAAGTCTTTTGATCCCGCTGTGTAAGTATAAAATCCTTGTCCTGATTTAGCACCTAATTGTCCTGCCATTACCATATTTACCAACAGCGGACAGGGTGCATATTTCGGATTTCCGTAACCATCAAATAATACACGCATGATAGATAAACAAACATCTAAGCCAATAAAATCAGCTAATTGCAAAGGACCCATTGGATGTGCCATTCCTAATTTCATTACCGTATCAATTTCTTCAACGCCAGCAGTCCCTTCGTGAAGCGTGATAACAGCTTCATTAATCATCGGCATCAATATTTTGTTGGCTACAAAGCCCGGGTAATCATTCACTTCAACAGGCACTTTTTTTAGATTCCTTGATAGTTCCATTATCAAACTGGTTACAGCATCTGAAGTGGAGTAACCGCGGATAATCTCAACTAATTTCATCACCGGAACAGGATTCATGAAATGCATCCCTATAACTTTATCTGCACGTTTTGTGGCTGCGCCAATTTTAGTTATTGAAATTGAGGATGTATTACTTGCTAAAATTGTATTTGGAGGGCAGATTTTATCCAACTCGCGGAAAATGCTAAGCTTCACTTCCACATTTTCTGAGGCTGCTTCAACAACTAAATCAGCATTTTTAACACCTTCCGCAATAACTGTATAAGTAGTAATATTTTTAAGTGTCTGTGCTTTGTCGGCTTCTGTGATATTACCTTTTGCTACTATCCTGTCTAAATTTTTTGAAATGGTCGCTAAGGCTTTCTCTAAAGCAGCTGTTGAAATATCAATAAGGGCAACATTATAACCTTGTTGTGCAAAAGTATGAGCAATTCCATTACCCATTGTTCCTGAACCTATTACTGCTATATTTTTCATATTATAAAATGATGATTATTTATTTTGCTGGTATTTTGGTGGTTAAAATTAATTATTTTATCTGTTTCCAGTGCTATTATAATAGTTTATTGTTGAATATTTTATCGTGCTCTTTGCTGCATATTTAGACATACTGTTTTATTCGTATATGTTTGTTATTCTTAAGCTCTTACCGGATTAATGAAATATTCCCTTTTTTAAATATTTTTTCACCATCTAAAGTAGTAGCATTTATATAATAAACAAATACCCCAGGATCCATGAATTTGCCTTTAAAGACTCCGTCCCACCCTTTTGCAGGATCATCACTTTCAAACACCTTTTCTCCCCAGCGGTCATAAATGGAAAAAGTAAATTCTGTCACACAATTCTTCCAACCATCCAATTTTAATACATCATTATGCCCATCATTATTAGGTGAAAAGGCATTTGGGACTGAAAAATTATTGTTTGAAGGACATTGTATTTCAATTGTAACCCTTATACAGGCACTATCGGTGCAGCTATTGGTGTCCGTAACGGTAACGCAATAGTCAGTAGTTATTAAAGGAGAAGCAAGAGGATTTGCACAAGTGGTGCAACTTAATCCTGTTGAAGGTGACCAGCTATAGGTATTGCCTCCGCTGGCATTTAATAGGGTAGAACTACCGGAAAGAATAGTAATATTTGTTCCTGCATTGGCTGTTATTGCGATTGGTTGAAGGATGGTAGTAATAACTGTATCCGCATAGCCTGATGCATCGTTAACAATAACCTGATAATTCCCTTCACAAAGTCCGGTCGCAGTTTGGGTGGTTTGAATAGGAACGGTATTCCAACTATAACTATATGGGCTGTTTCCATTGATTGGTGTCACGGTTGCCGTGCCTGTGCATGTTCCGTAACAAAGTATGGTTGTATTAGAAACATTAGCAGAAAAGTTGCTTCCACAGGTGTATTTAGCTAAAAAAATATTTTCCTGACCCGATAGTGTTAATGTATCGGAACCAACAATGAAGGGATTTATCCAAAAGCCACCTCCAATATATACATTTCCAACAGGATCTGTAGTGATATTTTTTTCAAAACCGGCACTGTTCCCACTGGCAAGAACTGATGTACATGACACATTGCCGCCAGCATCGTATTTGGCAATAAAAATCGGTTGGAAAGAACCCGGAGGCTGAGTAAGGGTGGTTGAGCCAAAAGTGATAGTGGGGCTGTCAAACCATCCTGACAAAAACACATTTCCGTTCACATCTGCACTTACGCACGTACCATTATCAATACCTGTTCCACCTGCACTTTTTGCCCAAAGAACATTGCCATTCGAATCATATTTGGCAAGAAAAGTATCATAATTTCCCACATTGTTCAGGGTGGTGGAACCGATTGTGAGTGGACTGGCAAACCATCCTGTTACAAAAACATTACCATTTGCATCTGCGCTTACAGAATTTCCATAATCACCTCCTGTGGCTGTTGGACTTTTTGCCCAAAGTACTATACCATTGGGGCTGTATTTGGCAATGAAAGCGCTAATAGTGCCCGAATTGGTGAGAGTGGTGGTTCCAAAAGTAATTGTGGGACTGAAAAACTCACCGGTAATAAACGCATTGCCACTTGGGTCCACACTTACTGACAAAGCTCCATCCTGACTTGTTCCTCCAGCACTTTTCACCCAAAGGACATTTCCATTGGGATCATATTTAGCAATAAAAACATTTGAATTTCCGGCATTTGTGAGCGTATAGGAATCGAAAGTAATGGTTGGGCTCCAAAAAACTCCAGTTACAAATACATTTCCACTGGCATCTGCACTCACTGAATATCCTTGATCTCCACCTGCCCCTGTTGCACTTTTAGCCCAAAGCACATTGCCATTCGCATCATATTTTGCAACAAATACATTACTTACACCGGCATTGATAAGAGTAATTGAACCGAAAGTGATAGTGGGACTCCAAAACTGTCCTGTTACAAAAACATTCCCGCCTGCATCTGTGCTTAATGACCATCCATCATCCTCATTTGCGCCTCCGGCACTTTTCGCCCATAGCAAATTCCCATTTGTATCGTATTTAGCAATAAAAAAATCATAATTACCAGCATTTGTAAAAGTGCTTGAACCAAAAGTGATGGTAGGACTAGAAAACCCACCTGTTACATACACACTTCCGCCTGAATCTGTAATTACAGCGTGGACTCCATCAGCGCCTGTGCCCCCTGTACCTATTGCCCAAAGAAAGCTTTGCGAAAAGACGGGAGTGTTGTAAATCAGAAATAAACATAGGCTCAAAGCAATCCTAATGAAGTTGTATTTTAGCAATAGTGTAGAAATATTTATTTGTTTAATAGGTTTCATTTTTGAAAAAAAAGCAGATCAGTATTTACAACAAAAAATCTACAATAGTTAATTGAGCTTATCCTAATGACTTGGTTGTAACCCAATATTTATAGCCTACAATTGCTTTCTCCCAATTTTTGAGTTTGCTTAAATCGCGCATATAATATTTGGGTAAATATCGTTTGTTAAATTGGGCTAAATTTTCAAAAAACAACTTTTTCATGGTACAATGATAATTTAAAAAAATGTAAATTTGATTAAGATAAATATTTTCCAGGGAAGAAATTCTAGATGAACAGTCTTGAATATTTTCTTATTATTGTTCTCTCTAAATTGCTTTTTGAAAGAATTTTAATGAAGAGCTTTTTTTGTATAACAAATTCTCCAAACAATAATTAAACTTGTAATTTTTAAATAATTCTTATGATTCAACCAAATTTAACTTGTCCTATTGCTTTTTTTGATTTAGAAACTACTGGTGTAAATGTGGCATCTGACCGTATTGTAGAGATTTCTATTTTAAAAATTATGCCTGATGGAAGCAAAGAGATTAAGACAAAACGTATTAATCCGACCATACCTATTCCAAAACAATCCTCTGAAATACACGGTATTTATGATAAAGATGTAGCCAACGAACCTACATTTAAAGGCATTGCAAAAAGTCTGGCTGAATTTTTAAAGAATTGTGATTTGGCCGGATACAACTCTAATAGATTTGATATTCCCATTCTGGCAGAAGAATTTTTACGTGCTGAAATAGACTTTGATTTAAAAGGAAGACGCTTTGTGGATGTTCAAAATATTTTCCATCAAATGGAACAGCGTACACTTAAAGCAGCCTATAAATTTTATTGCGGTAAAGAAATTATTAATGCTCACAGTGCCCAGGCCGACATAGAAGCAACTTATGAAGTTTTTTTAGCTCAGCTTGATCGTTATCAGGGTATTGAGTTTGAAGATAAAAAAGGAATTAAATCCTTCCCTGTAAAAAATGACATCACTGCTTTGCATGATTTTACAAATATCAATAATAACGCGGATTTAGCAGGTCGGATAATTTTTAATGAGCAAGGTGTTGAAGTATTTAATTTCGGGAAACATGCCGGAAAGTCTGTAGAAAAGATATTACGTGACGAACCATCTTATTATTCATGGATGATGAATGGGGACTTTCCTTTATATACAAAAAAAATATTAACGGATATTAAACTACGAATGGCATTTAACAGATAATTTATAATTCAATGTCGTTTAGTTAAGAAGCCATCGCACATATTTCGACAAGCTCAATATGACTGCCGCGCTGTCAGTTAGAGCTTGTCGAAGACTCTGGGCTGATTATATACATTAGAAAATAATCTAAACTAATCCACATTGAGTTATAATTTGAAAAAGGCTGATTTTAAAAATTAAAACATCAACCCAACAAGTAAGGACATGAAAATAATTTGCATTGGACATAATTACGCTGAACACATCAAAGAATTGAATTCAGCAATACCTACCGAACCGGTCTTTTTTTTGAAGCCTGATACAGCATTAATAAAGGATAATCAGTCGTTTTATTACCCTGATTTTTCAAAAGAAATACATCACGAAGTTGAATTGATTTTAAAGATTAATAAACCCGGCAAAAATATTCAAACTCAGTTTGCAAATAAGTACTATGATGAAATTGGCATAGGAATTGATTTCACCGCTCGTGATATACAAAACGAATGTAAAAAGAAAGGCTTGCCTTGGGAAAAAGCAAAAGCATTTGATGGTTCGGCACCTATAGGGAAATTCATTGATAAAAAACAATTCCCTGACGAAAAAAATATTAATTTCCATTTGGATATCAACGGAAATACAGTTCAGATTGGCAATACAAGTGATTTGTTATTTTCATTTGATATTATACTTTCATATATTTCAAGATTTTTTACGCTTAAAACAGGCGATTTAATTTATACAGGAACACCAAAAGGTGTTGGGCAAGTAAAAATAGGAGACAGGTTAGAAGCGTTTATTGAGAATCAAAAATTACTTGACTTTGAAATAAAATAAAAACCTCACCCCTTAATCCCCTCTCCAAATGAGAAAGGGCGGGATGTGAAAAAGTAAATAATTAACAATAACAACAGATAATTAAATAATTCACTATCTTAATTTCTCACCTATTCCCCCCTCTCCTTCGGAGAGGGGATTAAGGGGTGAGGTAACACTTCCACCAATGAAAAAGAACTTTATTTCAACAATTGCAATAATCGTTTTAACAATTACTGCATGTATAAGTCAAACTTTGGAGCAAAGAGCCGCTGCGGCGAAAGCTGCGGCAGAAAAAGCTTTGAATAATAAATCCGGAGCTGCCAGTAAACCTCTAAGCAACGATCAGGTTATTAGTGGATTAAAAGATGCATTAACGGTAGGAACAAATAATTCAACCGGGATTGCGTCTAAAGTAGACGGTTTTTATAAAAACCCAAAGTTGTTTATTCCTTTTCCGCCACAGGCTAAACAAGTAAAAAGTAAAATGGATGCGCTTGGAATGAAGCCGCAAACCGATAAATTTGTTATGACATTGAACAGGGCTGCGGAAGAAGCAGCTAAAAATGCGGCACCCGTTTTTATTGCTGCCGTTAAGGGAATGAGTATTGGTGATGGTTTTAAGATTTTAAAAGGAGCTGATAATGCTGCAACGCAATTTCTGAAAGACAGAACCACTGCCGATTTAACGCAAAAATTCACGCCTATCGTTAAGGCAGCATTGGATAAAGTGCAAATAACTAAATACTGGAATCCAATTATTACTAAGTATAATAAAATACCGATGGTGCAAAAGCAAAACCCGGATTTAACTGCTTATGTGACTCAAAAAGCAATGGCTGGTTTGTTTTTACTTATTGCAGAGGAAGAATTAAAGATTCGTAAAGACCCTATGGCTCGTGTAACCGATATTCTGAGAACTGTATTTGGTAGTCTTACCCAGTAGGAGCCTAAAAACAAAACGTGTGGCGTCATCCAGAGCCTGTCGAAGGATGTTCGATGGCATGCCCACATACTTCGACAGGCTCAGCATGACCTACGCACAAAAAAAATATTCTTCTATAATTGATCCTTGTGATTAAGCGAAATAGTTGCTCTGAACAATTCTTTTAATTTATTCACAACATAATCAACTTCCTCTTTTGTGCTGAATTTGCTGAAAGAGAAACGTACCGATGGTCTTGATAAATCACAACCAATACCTTTTAGCACGTGTGATCCAATATCGCTGCCTGAAGCACATGCACTGCCACCTGAAGCTGCAATACCGGCAATATCTAAATTAAATAACAACATCTCAGCATTTTCTGTAGGTGGGAAACGCACATTCAACACCGTATATAAACCATTATTCTCACAATCACCATTAAATTCTATAACTGGAATTGCAGCTTTTAGCTGCTCTGTCATATAATTTTTTATGCCGAGGATATACTTATGATCTTCATCCATATTCCGCAGTGCAATTTCCAATGCTTTTGATAAACCAATAATACCATAAAGGTTTTCTGTACCTCCGCGCATATTTCTCTCTTGTCCGCCTCCATAAAGCAATGGCTTGATTTTTACGCTGCTGCTTATATAAATAAAACCAACACCTTTCGGACCATGAAATTTATGAGCAGAACAGGTTACAAATTGGATTTTTATTTTTTGTAAATCTATTGCGTAATGTCCAATAGTCTGAACTGTATCTGAATGAAAAACGGCATTGTACCTGAAGCAAATTTCACCTGCTTCCTTTATAGGCAGAAGGGTTCCTATCTCATTATTTGCATGCATTAATGACACGAATGATCTTTCGTTATCTTTTAATAATTGCTCAAGGTGAATTAAATCAATATGGCCATTGGCTGACAGGTTTACATAGCTTAATTTAATCAGCCCTTCCTTCTCCAGTATTTCTAAAGTATGTAATACTGCATGATGCTCAATTTTGCTTGTAATTGCATGTTGAATACCTATATCGTGAATACTGCAACGAATAGCCATATTGTCGGCTTCGGTACCTCCGGAAGTGAAAAAAATTTCGGATGGTGAAACATTCAATGATTTTGCGACCAACTTACGTGCACTTTCAATTGCCGACCTGGTCTTTCTTCCATAAGAATGTATAGAGGAGGGATTACCGAAATGTTCATTCAAATAAGGAAGCATTTCATTTAAAACCTCTTTATCCAAATGGGTAGTGGCAGCATTGTCAAAATAAACTTTCATACCAATTTATAATATTCAAACTAAATCAATAGTTTATTTTATGAGCTTTTTTCTACTTACAATATTTATTAATCATGTCCGTGGCAATGTTATTTCCCAACTGCAATGACATTTTCCAATCTTCACATGCCTCAGGCATTCTGTTGAGATTTAGTTTACAATTGCCCCTGTTATTATAAGAATTGCTGTGCTGGGGATTTTCCTGAATCGAAAGTGTATAATCAGCAGCTGCATCTTCAAACAAATTTAAAGAAGCTTTCATATTACCGCGATTATAATAAGCATCGGAATTTTTTGGATTTATTTTTAAAGCAGCCGAAAAATCTTCAATTGCAATTTTATAATTTTTGAGTGCTGATTCAGAAATTGCCCGGTTATAATATGCATCTGCACTTTTTGGTGATAGCTGAATTATTTGGGTGTAATCTTCAATTGCGGACTGGTGATTCTGCATGTCGGCATAAGCATGTGCTTTGTTATAATAGGCTTCGATGTATCCGGGCTTTGTCCTTATGGCACCACTATAGGCATCAATGGCAGCCTGAAAGTTTTTAATGTTTTTATAGGCATTTCCGAGATTATAATATGCAAAAGAAACTTTTGAATCCTTTTCAATTACATCGTTCCACAATGTAACGCCATCTTTCCATACTTTATTCCTGCTAAATGCACTCCCACTCAATAGTAGAAGACAGGCTACTCCTCCTGCAATATAATAAGTTTTGTTGTTTTTAAAATTATCAATTAAATAAAAAAATAAATGGGCTGCAATAAAAAACAATCCAATATAGGAGAAATAAGAATACCTTTCAGCAACCATAGCCTGTCCCACAGGAATTACCTGAATTACTAAAATAATATTTACAAAAAAGAAAAGGAATCCGAGAATCAACTCTTTCTGAAATTTCTTTAACTTGTAAATTATGAAGAGTACAAGACCAATAATAAAGGGTGAAAAGTAATAATACCATGGTAAAAGATTATTAATTTTTTCAGGGTAGCCGTGAAAAGCGGAAAGCCCAATCGGCAAGAAAAATTTAACCAGATAAAACTGAATGGAGTATACAACCAAAAATATCCTGTCTACCAATGAAAAAACAGGAGTCAAATCTGATAGTGCGCCTTCTGATTTTTGAGAATGGATGGCCACAATTCCGAAAATAAGGGATAAAACAAATAATGGAATTTTATTTATGAGTAAGGAAAGATTTATTTTTTTTTGTAAATAATAATCTATCAATAATAATGTTAAAGGCAAGGTTACAGCCGCAGATTTAGATAATAGAGCGCAAAGAAAGGCTACAAACAATAAAAAATAATTTCTGGAAACATTTTTCCCCTCCTGAAATTTAATATATTGTATTATTGCAATTAAATAAAAGAAAGTATATAAAACATCTTTTCTTTCTGATATCCATGCAACAGACTCCACGTGCATTGGATGAATACCGAATAATAAACTTACAACCAATGCTATTCTCGCATCGCTGCATATAAGCTTTATTACTTTGAATACTAAAAAAGTATTTGCCAGATGAATTAATAAATTAAAGAAATGGAAAGGTTTTGGGTTCAACCCGAAAATTTTATATTCTATTGCGTTAGAAATTGCAGTTAGAGGATGATAGTTACCACCATAAAAATTTGTAAACATTGCTTTTATTCCATCCCATGACATATTTTTAATGTAAATATTATCAAGGACGTATTTGGGATCATCCCAATTAACAAAGTTGTTTGAAAGTGATGGCAGGAAAACAATGAAAACTACTCCTAAAACCAACCATATGGAATAAGGGGGAATTTTCGCAGAACTTAAAGGAGTATTACCTTTTACCGCAGATTTAGCGGATGTTTTCTTGTTTTTTATATTACTCATTGATAAGCAATTGCAAACTAATCATTAAAGAACTACCTAAAACTTAAACAGCCATTTGCTGCTGTTTAATAAATTCGCGGATGTCCGACATTATTTTTTTTGCCAGGTTATCAGCAGTTGTTTTAAATCCGCTCTCTGAGTATATACGAATAATTGGCTCCGTATTTGATTTACGTAGATGAACCCAGTCATTCCCAAATTCAATTTTAACTCCGTCAATTATATTTATGGGCTGTTTTTTATATTTTTCGCGGATACCTTCTAAAATACTGTCAATATCAATTTCGGAGGTCAATTCGATTTTATTTTTCGAAATCTGGTAATCAGGGTATGTAGAACGTAACATTGATGAGGTTTTTCCATACTTCGCCAAATGCGATAAAAACAAAGCAATACCAACTAATGCATCACGGCCATAATGCAATTCGGGTAGGATAACACCACCATTCCCTTCACCACCTATTATTGCTTTCGTTTCTTTCATTAAAGTAACAACGTTTACTTCACCTACTGCCGAGGCACTGTAGCTTCCACCATGCTTTTCAGTAACATCGCGTAACGAGCGCGTAGATGATAGGTTAGACACCGTATTACATTTTTTACCTGATGTTTTTTCTGCGGGGCTACGTTGGTTCAACACATAATCAGCACAAGCAACCAAGGTATATTCTTCTCCAAACATTTCGCCATCTTCACATACAAATGCCAAACGATCCACATCGGGGTCAACAACAATTCCTAAGTGAGCATTTTCTTTTTTTACCAACTTGGCAAGTTCTCTTAAATTATCAGGCAATGGTTCAGGATCATGGGGGAATTCACCGGTTGGATCACAATACAATTTTATTACATTTTCAACGCCTAATGCTTCAAGTAATTTAGGTATAACAATTCCACCGGTAGAGTTTACACAATCAATCACTACTTTGAATTTTGCAGCTCTAATAGCTTTAACATCTACAATAGAAAGGGCTAAAATTTTATCGATATGTTTATTAAAAAAAGTATCGTTCTTCATTATTTTTCCTAATGAATTAACATCAGCAAACCGGTATGTTTCATTATCAGCAATTTCTAAAACTTCGGCGCCATCTTTTTCACTTAGGAATTCACCTTTTTCATTCAGCAGTTTTAAAGCGTTCCATTGTTTGGGATTGTGACTCGCAGTTAGAATAATACCACCATCAGCTTTTTCTTCAGGAACAGCAATTTCAACAGTTGGTGTAGTTGATAAACCAATATCTACAATGTCAACGCCCATACCTTGCAATGTTCCCAAAACCAAATTATTAACCATCTCTCCCGAAATACGCGCATCACGACCTACAACTATTTTTATTCTTTTATTTTCTGAATTTTTTGCAATCCAACTTGCGTAAGCCGAAGTGAATTTTACTACATCCAAAGGACTTAAACCTTCTCCTGGTTTTCCACCGATAGTTCCTCGAATTCCTGAAATTGATTTAATTAATGTCATACCTTATCTCTGTTTCTGTTAAAAATAATAATATCTTGATTTCAAAATGCCAACGAAACTAACGAAAACACCCTTTCTAAGATGAAGGGCAAACCATTGAAGTAATCAAATCATCAAGTACTGATTTAGAATTTTAAGGACACAAATGTATTGTTTTTTAAGTAATATTTTTAATAAATATTTATCAACAATCTATTTAAAATCCTGGAACAAAAAGGTATCTTCTTTCAGATTTTTAATTGGTTAAAATATAATTTAGTGATTCAAAATCACAGATATTTCGAGGATTTTGGTCGCGTACTTTTTTCCTTTTGAATCAATAACCTATAACAGCAATAGCTCAAAGGGGGGAATGACCATTAATTACAAACCCGAATTTTAAATTTGATTTAGGAATTACAAATATTGGAAGTAAAAAAAAATAATAATTAACAAAAGAAAAATTTGAAATAAATAATATTTTTATTAAATTTGCAAGGGACTAATTAAAATAAGTATGAGATTAATAAATTTTTTTTTAGCAGTTGCTTTGTCTACTAGTGCCTTTTCGCAAAAGACAGATCCAGTTACAAATGAAGGTGGGGAAATCCCTCCAAAAACCTATATAAAATCGCTGATTAATGAATCAGATCTTGCTTTAAAAGTCAAAGTGAAAAGTGTTAATCTTGATTCCTGCAAAACATGTACTTCAACCGGAGTACTCTATGTTATTGAATGTGATATTTTAGAAAAGTATATTGACAAAAAGAAAAGTATTACAGAGGATCGATTGTATTATTTGTCAACTGCTGATACTTCACTCTACACAAAATCAAAAGAAATAATTGTTTTTTTAAATCCGATAGAAAAACAGAATACAGAGAAATTTAAATCTGTTAGCTGGGTTGCCAGCCAGGCAACAGAATTCATTTATACATCTGAAACAGAGTCATATATTATTAAAAAACCGATTAAAAAACCGATTAAAAAATAAAACTATGCAACTACCTTCCTATTTATCTTTAGAAAGAAATTACGATACGGATCCTGATTATAATGCTGTAAAAGCAAGGATCGGAGGCGGCGTTACTGCTTCATGGCTTGGCAACAACACCTGTGCAATGCGGGTTTCCAAAGCATTAAATTATGCCGGACATGCTTATAGGATAAAGCGTGGTCATGGGATGGAAGTAGTGAAAGGAGCCGATGGTTTTTATTATGGTTATAGAGTTAGTGAATTAAAAAGATACTTGCTTAGTTTATATGGAACTCCAAAGTTAGTGGAGAAAGGAAGTACAATTAAGCAGTCAGACTTTTCTGGCAGAAAGGGAATTATTGCCTTGGATGTGAATGGTTGGAGCGATGCATCAGGGCATTTTTCATTGTGGGATGGTTCAAAACTTCTTTATGGAGATGAATTTAGTCTTCCTACCAGTGGTACCGGTGTTACTTTAAAGCAGGTTTCACTCTGGGTATGTCCTTAGTTTATTTATATCTTTGTATTTAATGTTCACGAATGAATCTTTGATTTTTTTATAATTATTATTAAACTTCTAAACTTAAAAACATGGGACAACTCAGAAAATTCACTGTTAATGAGCTTAAATACACAAAGGACGAAGCCAAACAAATATTGACCTATTTTTTTGGTCAATTTGATTTATCATCCGGTAGTTTTACCAATGAAGATATTGAATTTGCTCAGGGTTTGATGGTTGAAGCTATCGATGCAAGCAATAAAATGTCTTATGTAGAAGGGATTTTTAGAGCATCCGCAGGTCCGGGCAGTTCAATAACAAGTTTGGCAGCAAAGCTGGTAAGACATTCCTTAGCAAGTTGGTGGAATAACAAAAAAAGAGAAGATAAGGTGGAAATTTATGATATTGTAAAAAATCAGCTAAAGGCTAATTTCAGGACTGTATGGGCATACAGAGTGTCAACAGGTGAATTTATGTAAGAATCATTATTGCATAATAAAGCTTGATTCCTTTTTAATTTTGGAATAATTTTATTGTTGCATTTGTCTGAAAACATTATTTTTTACATAGATTATTTTTTTCCTTCATATCAATTAAATCTAAAATTTAATTATTATTAAAAAATGGGAAAACCAGCAGCAAGATTAGGAGATATGCATGTATGCCCGGCATGGACGGGTAATGTTCCGCATGTTGGTGGGCCTATCAGTGGTCCTGGATGCCCTACTGTTTTAGTTGGCGGTGCGCCTGCGGCAGTTATGGGTGATATGTGTGTGTGCAATGGTCCTCCGGATACAGTTGTTTTAGGTTCAACCGGTGTCTTTTTTGGTGGAAAACCAGCCGCACGCTTGGGTGATTCGTGTGCTCATGGTGGAAAAATTGTGGTGGGATGCCCTACGGTATTGATTGGAGACAATTCTTCAGGGATGCCACTTTCTATCATGTTAGAAATGGTGAAGGTTGTTCCGGTATTAGCGCAGAAAGCAGCAATGAAACAAGCAGCTGAAACGGGTGCTCCTTTCTGTGAAAAATGTGAGGCAATGAAGAAAGCGGATGCAGCAGATGAGAATGAGTCTGCTGATTCTGAAAAAGTTGCTGCAAAAGCAAATGAAGTATATACTAAAGCAAAAGCTGAAGAACCGAAAACCACAGCTGACATTGTAGGTGCGGGAGAGAAAAATGGAGGCAAACCTGTTGGGCTTGATTATAAGCTAAAAAGCGAGGAGTCGTTAGCAAGGAAAATTGAAACGGATGGTATTGATAAACCAATAAAGGATTCCCTCAGATACACGGTACTCTTTGATAAAGATCAAATTGCAGATGGTTCCGCAAATACAATAAAAGATTTGGAGAGTAAAGGGTATAAAAAAATTGGATTAAAAAATACTTTTCAGGAAGGTGCCATTTATAAAGGAATAAATTCAAATTTTGAGACTCCTAATGGTCAGATAATTGAAGTGCAATTTCATACACCGGAAAGTTTTAATGTTAAGCAAAATGTAAATCATCCTGTATATGAAGAATACAGATTACTTGACCCAAGAGATCCGAAAGCCGTTGAATTAAAAAATCAAATGATTGCGAATAGTGATACAGTTGATCTTCCACCTAACATTGAAAAAGTAAAATAAATTATGGACTATAAATATTTTCTTAGAAAATTTGGGGATTATTATTCCGAAATTTATAGAATGCCCAACAACGGAAAAAAAATAATTGATAATATGTATTCCTTTGAGAAATATATTCCGAAGGGAAAATGGTCAAATGAATCTAAAGATCTAAAGGGAGTATTTGAGGATGAAGCAACCGGGTATTTCTCTGAAAAACGAGATGAAGTCACAGAAGTAAAAGCTTTAGCGATAATGAAAAAGCTGGATGAAGCAATACAAAATAAAGTTTGAGCACGCAAAAATCAATTGAGTTATTTATAAAAGCAAAAAATATAGCATGGGAAAAGCATGCAAACCAAAAATATGGGGATTTTCCCTATTCCATTCACTTGTATCTGGTAGTGAATATTCTGCAAAGATTTGGATTTAGTAAGCTTAATAAAAAAGTTACTCCTTTGTTAATTGCTGCATTGCTTCATGATAGTGTTGAAGATACTGATACAACAATTAAAGAAATTGAAAATGATTTTGGGAAAGAGGTTGCTGACCTCGTTTGGTGTGTTACTGATGATGAGGGTAATAATAGAAAAGAAAGAAAATTACTGGTTTATAAAAAATTGCAATCTAATGCAAAAGCAATTACCTTAAAACTTGCTGATAGGATTGCGAATATTGAGTTCTGCATTTTTAATTCAAATTCAGAAATGTTTGAAAAATATAAATCAGAGCATAAATTGTTTAAAGAAATGTTATTTCCTTATTCTCATAAAGAGGAGAATGTTTTTGAAATGTGGAAACATTTAGAATTTCTTTTTAAAAATGGGAAAAAATTTAATTAGTACAAGATGATTATTAAAAAACAACAGTTCGATCAAATCAATGATGTTAAATTTCAGGAATATGTTGTAGCCTGTCAGAAGCTTATCGAAGAAGAACATCCGGAAGTATATAAAACCCGTGCAGATATCGAATGGAAGCCGTTCATTCTCAATAAATTAAAGGTAGCAATGAATTATGGAATAGTTGATCATAAAAATATGTTCATTTTTGTTCTCACACTTGCTGAGAATCCACAATACTTTCATCCTCGGATGCCACAATGGGCAATTGATAACCTTACCTGGCCTGATCGTGACGAAGATGATAAAATAATATTACTTTGCAAAGAGGTTGATAATCTGAATCAAGTATCTTAATAAAAAAACAAAAGCTATGGCATCTACTGATAAGAATCCTGTTAACGGAAATTGGTATCCTCCTCCCACAATCTCTGACGCCGATAAGACTAAAAATGTAAAAAAGAGGAACAAAAAAAACAGCAAGAAAGTACCGCCATCTTCGGCAGTGCAGGGCTGTCCTTATGCCCCAAAACCTGCACCAAAAGTAGTCCCGAAAAAAGACCCATGTAATTTTAGTGCTCTTAAAGTGTCTAAGACGCCTGATCGGAAATTTGACCTTATTGTGGCACGAGGTGCTAAACCCGACAAAAGAGTTCTTGGCGTTAAAGCGGGCTTCAAAGATAAACCTGCAAAAGTAACCCTTGAATTGCAAGGTCCTGTAGGTCCCTGTGCAGCTTCGCATATTAACAAACGTAGTTTTGATACTGGCAGCGGCAAATTCAAAATATTATCAAGCACTGAAAGTAAATTGGAACTTGAATTTACATCGAGCGTTAAAGTTCAAGTATTTCCATGGGGATTTGCTCCCGATAAATATACTATTAGTGCAAACAGATGTGATCACAGGAACTCTACCATTATTGAAGTTTACCCGGATACTGAATTTGAAATATTCCTAGGTTTTGACTTCGGTGAGAAATTAACGAAAAAGACGGGGCAGCAAACGAAGGTAACTCAAGGGTATCGTGCTGATGGAACCGCCGGTCAAAGATTATCGCCTACCGATCTTAGAACACAGAATACGAATGAAAAATGGAAGGAAGAAACTAATACAGTAAGTGGTTTTCGATGTGGAGGGAATTTAAAATATGATGGTCATGAATATAAGATTGAAACTGTTTTTTCAAAAACAATCCAAACGATAAAAAAAGTTACGAAGTTTATTGAATCAGTGCAGGTTTCACTTGAAAAGCTTAGAGAGAATAAAGCTGCTGCCGGAAGAGTAGCAGTAATAAATAGTCCTGTTTCGCTAGGTTTTCAATTTCCACTCATCGATATTTCTGTTGGTGGATCCTGGGAAGAAGATGCTGGAAAATCTACTGTCACATACAAAGGCAAGATAAAATTTAAAGCTACTCCAATCTTTGGATTAGCTTTTGAATGGAATATTACAGAAACCATTTTGACCGCACTTCCGGGTGGCGTAATTGTTACGAAAATTAAAAAAATGTGTACTGACGGCTTTTTAGACTTAGTACTAAAAGCCAATGCTCATATTGAAGGAGAGTTGGAATGTGATTTTAAAAATTGGACCATTACACCTGTAAAAGGGCTAATAAAAGGTAAAGTTCCTATTATTCTCAAACTAACTCTACTTAAAGTTAGTTTTGACACCGTTGTTGCACATGGAACTACTGAACAAAAATTAAGCATAGAGGGTGGAGTTGAAGCCGAAGTTTCCTATAGTAAAGAAGAGCAGAAAATACTTGGTGAGTGGAGAGTTTTAAAATTAGAGGTATGGTGGTATTGTTTTATTGAAGGCGGAGTTGGTAAAAAGACAACCAATCCAAGTTGGTATCAAGACTTTAAAAGACCGGCTGACAATAAAGTACTGCTTCATACATTTGATATTGAGAGGAAAGGACCATTATTTACACCATACGAAATTAAACATCCATAACCATAAATCAATGAACCAAATTTATTATAGTCTCCAAGTAGATGCCATTTCAGCTGGTTACGACATTAGGATAAATGATATTCCGGTGTATGCTGATCCCAACGGTAATCCTGTATCAGTAGAATTCCCAATCAATCATTTTCTGATTACCGGTTTAAACATTTTACAGGTTTCTATCTCACCTGCCAAACATGAAACTGAATTTGTAAATCATTCTCTTACGGAATTCAAAATCTACAGTAGGGAAATAAGCGATTTAACAGTAAATCGTAAATTAATTGCTTCGGCTAAATTTCCCGATTACATTAATAATGAAAAACTTAAAAAAGCTGTTATTCCTTCAAAAACAGAATTTACAGCTTCTTTATTGCTGGACACACCTGTTTGGAGTACAGCTCCGGTTTTAAAGCTAAATGAAGAAACAATAAATGAAGCATTAGGGATTTATAAAGAATTTTTTAATGCTCTTAAAAGTAAAAATTTAGACGCTATTTTAAAACTGACTCAAATAAAAAATAAAGTCTTTGCTGACTGTTTTTACACCAGCTTAAATAATAATGTTAATCGTGTGCGTGACTCTATTAAGGGAGAATTTGATGATTCATTTAATCACTTAACTGATTTTGACATTCAGAAAAAAATACCTGAACTTCATGCCTTTGGAAAATTGGTATCTATAAAAAATGATGAGGGAAGATCACCGCTATACTTTTACAACTCCGAAACAGGTATCTCAACAGAATACGAAATATATCTTTGTAGGAAAGACAAAAAATTAACTATTGTTCTATAATAAAAGTCAATAGGCAATGATGCAATTGAGCAGTAGGCAATAAAAAAGCAATTTTTCAATTGGGCGATTATGCAGCAGGCTATGAATGTTTTGGGTATTTGAAAAATTGCATACTGCAAAATTGTTAAATTAAATAAATTGCTTATCTGCTTTAGACATGTAAAAAAATAGTATCTTAGC
>JAVHPR010000109.1:0-5161 GCA_036170695.1 Bacteroidia bacterium | reverse complement strand
TTGATGTGCTTATCAACACATTTATCAACAATTTAATTTATAGAACTCCCCTAAATGGATTTCTTGTAGACCCCAACTCTGTCATTTTCTACTGTAAAGTTAAATCAACAAAAGTGGCGATCGGGTGAATTTTCGTTACTGGAAGTGAAAATAGGGGCTGGATGAATGAAATTTCACGATTTGTGTAATCTGTTTCTCGAAGCTTTTTACACTTCTTGCCATCTTTTTCAATGTGGCAAGTATAAATAATTTATTTTCGAACAAGTGTCCGACTCCCCGACACGTCAGATGAATACAAAGGGCACAATTAGGCTTAATAGCTAATGAGAAAGCCTTCTTCAATACTTTATTATGACATTCGTTTACAGGTTGTCAGAATCCGAATTTGTGGAAGAGCATATTTACAGAATAATGACTTTCAGAATCTTTGACCAATACAAGTGCAAGAAGCGGAAGCGATTCATAAGAGTGTTTCTTTTTGATTCCAAAAACTACAACTGATTCTGTATTTTCCGGAATAGTCATATCCAACAGGGGTATTTCAAATGAAAAAACAAATTCATCTCCTAATGCATCATACATGAGATCATAAAGTTTATTAAAAGCATCCAATGCTTTTTCATGGCTTTCTCCTGAATAATATCTGCAGCGGCATCCATTGCTCATACTCATGCCTCCTTCCGAAACGCTGCAATCATGGGCTCCTTCTGGCATAGGACTTACTTCATACCATGAAGAACCCGAACTAAAAATGTCTCCCTTGATTTCGTGTTTTGTTCCTTTCACATTAGTATAGTCGTTGGGAATATCGTTGAAAATGGTTCGCAACGCAATTGCAAAAGGTGTGTTTTGTGCAGATTTACTGATGGTGTAATAGCGTGTTGCCTTTCCGCCGTTGACCCTTAAGGTAAGCGTATAATTATGTTCTGTTTCGGAATAAGCAGAAAATAGCTGTAGAATAGCAGCCTCAAAACCATCATCATTATTTTTACCGATTTCGATGGTATGACTCCCTTTTGCTTCAATCACCGTTTTATAATAATAATCAGGGAAACAGGTTTTTATTTTTGCTATAATACCTTCACCGGCATCATTCACTTCATCAGTGTTAGTATATGGTCCAAAGGTTATGATACCGCTCTTTCCGAATGAGCTGGCAATGGATACCTTATTGGCACCGGGGATTTTCACTTTGCATTCATAAAACCTGCGCCCAAATGTTCTTTTTTCATCTACATAATGATTCGTGTCGCAGGTGGTTTTAAAATCATAAGGCGCATCATTCATCAACATCGCCAAGGCTGAACAAAACTCATTGTCTTTAGCAGCTGATTCATAATAAGCGCTGGCATATTTATATTTCCCCCGGACGATGGTAAAATTGCGTTTTGTTCCCTTTCGTTCAATAACAAGCTTCACCTCGGTACCTTCTTTTCCTACAATCATATCAACCACATCCTTCAAAGCAACATCCTGTGTATTTTGTGTATTTACTTTCACAATGAAATCACCTTCCTGTAATCCGGCTGCCTTTGCTGGCCCATCCGGTATAAGGGCTAAAACCTTTGTTGTTTTATGTCCCTGCGTTGAATCAAGCTGCAGCCGAACACCTATGCCTACATTTTCGTTCAGTTGAGCCAATGCGGCATAAAAAGTTGGGAAAAGCAAACAAAATAAGATTGTTTTTTTCATATTTAGATTAATTATTTACTCATTGTACTGACAAACAAAGCAATTTTCTTTGCACTACTGTTGCACCTATATTTTGTGAATATGCAAATGAAGGCATTTGACACTATCCTTTACATACATAGTAAAGCAAAATTTGCCTTTCGGTTCAGCAAAGGTAATCATTCCTGCAAATCACAAACAAGGGTTGGATAACTCCTCTTAAATACCCTACAATTTTAAAAAATTATCAATCGTTTATTAAAAAACATTCAAAAAAATACATAAAAAAAAAGCCTATAAACTTTTTTGTTTATAAGCTTTTCGATGATCCTTGGAAAACTTATTCTACCACTAATTTTTTAGTAATAATATTACCCTTAACAGCAGATTTCACAAAATAAACTCCAGCTTTATAATTCGCAAGATTCACATTTAATGAACTATTTCCATAAGGTAATTCTTTTTCAAAACTGCTTATCTCCTGCCCTACCATATTGTATATTTTCACATTTACTTTTTCCGGACGCCCTAAATTAAACACTACATTAAATGAATTAGTTGCAGGGTTTGGAAATAGATTGACATCACTCAGATTTTCTATATTTTCATTTATACCAACATTATTATTGGCAGCAAAGTCAAAAAGAAGGCTGTCACATGGCAAAGCATCGAAATCTGTTATAGGAAGTTCCACATATACAATTTCTGATTCATTACCACTTTGAGGGTCAGTACCGGCAGTCCCTAATGCATGCCCCGGACTTGAATCTTTTTGGTAAATTAAATGCACTTTGTTGTCAATATTATTGGAAATTGCTCCGAATACTCCTTCAAAATAATCATTTGCCGGTGAATTATCAGGATCTACCACATTGATAGGGCCACACCATGTTGCTCCCCCATCACTGGATCTCAACAAATAGGTATGGCGATAACTTTTTCCACCGCCAACTGTTCCGTCATCCGAAATTCCTTCATAAATACTGCCATAGGAAAGATAGATGTTACCTGCAGGGTCAATGCCTGCACTTGGCATGGATGATAATGAAAGCTGATAAGTTCCCCATGTTGCTACATTCAATTGGCCATCAGCATTTACATCCTGAGCAAATGCACAGATACCTGGTTTTGTCATACTTTCATTCCAATAACATAATCCATCAGTACCCGGGAAATAAGACAAGTTTGTTTCACCAGCATCCTCAAGAATCTTCATTCTACCAAACCATACGTGAACTTTGCCTTGCTTATCAAGTAAAACAGCCACCGAAGCATCATTGGTTTCAAGCGTATCGGAAAGCTGATCGCCATTAATATCTGTTGTCATAGTACTTGCATCGTATAATGGAATTGGAAACTGATACACAATAGTTTTGGTCCAGGTAGTACCATTGTTAATAGATTTAAGTAAAACCACATCAACATCAAAACCTCCGGCAACAATAACAATTGTATCGCCTTTTGCATCTATTGCATAAGAATCGCCACCGAAACCTCTATATTGTGAAGAATCTATCTGAGGTATTACAGTATGATATTTATCCCAGGTGATACCACCATCAAGTGAACGTGAATAAGCAATTGCTCCGTCTTGTCCGTGAAATGCAGGACCTGAAACACCGGTAGTTTGTGAAATGATGTGAATTGTTTTTCCGTTGGCACCACCAACAACCATACGTGGCCATACATCAGGGTAACCCAATGTGGTATCTTTCCATGCACCAGTTCCTTTTACCGGGCGGGATAACACATGTATATTTCCGGCGCTTGATGTAGCCTCATGAGATACTATTACCTCACCACCTGTTGCTGTTACACCAATATTGGGCCAACCACAACGAATATTTTCAATCCTTGATGTGGGAGCAGTGCCCCATGCTGTTCCATTAAAATAATTATACCCTGTTCCTCTGTTTGGAGCAGTTGTTGGATCAGCATCATGTGCCATGGTCCATGTTGCAGAAACGGTACCGTCCGCACTTAAAACTATACGATTACAAACAGAAGCATTGGTTTGCAAATCATACATGGATGTACCTATCACAGTAGATGTTGCAGCTCTGGAAGAAACGCTACTTTTTTGATGAGCATTCGCAGCATGTGTAGCAGCTTGAAAAGAAGGAGATCCAGAATCAAGCATTTGCTTTCTGTAAGGGACAGCCTTGTTTGCTATTGATGACTTTAGTTTAGGACCCGTTTTACCGGTTTCGATGGTTGAATTTTGAGCTATGGCAATACTGCCGATACTGATTGCAATCCCAAAAAGTAAATGTTTTTTCATTCGTGTGATTATTTTAAATGTGATGTAAAATTGTTTTTTTTAGAAATGCAAATGTATGAAAAAATAATTTGCCAACGCTAACAGGTTAATTAACTCAAGATGAGGAAATTACCGGCCGTTTTTTTTACTTGGAGGATTTATGGTCAATTTTTCAAGAACAAATAATCCGGTTAAGCAACCATTCGTTTTAGGTTTTTAAGATATCGGAACAAATATTATTCTCTGCATAAAAAAGTTCCACTTTTCAATATTATTAATCATTTCAAGTGTTTTTCCAAATTTTCGTAATATTTACAAAACTTCTGCAAAGGACAACTATCACACTTTGGAGAACGAGCCGTGCAAATGTAACGACCATGTAAAATTATCCAATGATGAAAAATTGCAACTTTTTCTTTAGGGATATTTTTCAGCAATTGTTTTTCAGTATCCAATGGTGTTGTTGAATTAACAGTTAAACCCAGTCGGGCAGCAACCCTGAATACATGTGTATCCACAGCCAATGCAGGCTTTTTAAATACTACAGATGCAATTACATTGGCGGTTTTACGTCCCACTCCGGGTAATTTTTGCAAGTCATCCACATCCGCAGGGATTTTTCCTTTAAAATCATCCATTAACATTCGTGACATGTCGACTAAATATTTGGATTTATTAAAAGGATAGCTGATACTTTTAATATATTGGAATACTTCATCACTACTTGCTGCCGCCATCACTTCAGGATTTGGAAAAGCTTTAAATAAAGCCGGAGTAACTATATTTACCCGTTTATCAGTACATTGTGCTGACAGTATAACCGCCACCAGCAATTGGAATGGATTTTTATAATGCAGTTCTGTTTCAGCAACCGGCTGATGAATGCTGAAATACTCTATTACTTTTTCGAAACGTTCTTTTTTTGTCATGGGTCTTACCTTTTATCACGTATACCTTCCCTCAATCAGCAATGAATAAACTACTCTGCACTGAAAGTGCAGAGGTTTAAATTAAAGAATGAAATTCTTTTAATAATGGTTCGGTAGTTTTTTTCATTTGGGACTAAAGTCCCGATGTTTATTGGTTTTCATTGTAACCCCGCCTTTAAAGGCGGGGTTATTCAAAGTGCTACTAATAAAGGGCTTTAGCCCTGACGATTTAAAAAGTACCGAAGTATTCTTTTAACAAAGCTAATTTAAAACGTCATTGCGAATCACGCTTTTGGGGCGT
>JAVHPR010000108.1:0-1057 GCA_036170695.1 Bacteroidia bacterium | reverse complement strand
GTTTCACCTATGGTTATTCATATTAAAATCCCTTCAGGATTTTTTTGCGTAACATTAGTTATAACTCTTCACTAATTCCTCCAAAGTTTGCTGTGTAAGTTTATTTATTTTCACTAAGGGCAACCGCATATTTGATTTGCAGATGCCCAAAATTTCCAAAACTGCTTTTACCCCGGCAGGATTCCCGTCGGCAAATAATTGTTCAATAATATCAGTTAATTTATAATGTAATTTTTGTGCTTCTTTCACATTGCCTGCAATAATTTGGCGTGTCATTTCGGAAAAATCTTTTGGAAATGCATTTGCTACTACTGAAATCACACCCTCTGCACCACACGCTATCAAAGGCAAAGTAAGCATATCATCACCGGAGATTACTAAAAAATCATTCGGTTTGTGTTTGATAATTTTCATGCACTGCTCCAGATTACCAGAAGCTTCTTTAATAGCAATTATATTCTTAAAATCTTTAGCTAATTTAATTGTTGTATCAGCGGCGATGTTTGATCCTGTTCGTCCCGGAACGTTATATAAAATAACAGGTACAGGGCTTGCCTCCGCAATTGCCTTGTAATGCTCATAAATACCACGTTGATTCGGTTTGTTATAATAAGGCGATACAGAAAGAATGGCATCAATCCCATTAAAATCTGATTTAATTTTAAGACTATTTATAACTTCTTCAGTATTATTTCCACCCAAACCAAGCACCAAAGGAACTCGTTTATTAACGCTTTTAATGACTTGATTGACGATTAATTTTTTTTCATCTTTCGATAATGCAACCGATTCACCAGTTGTACCAAGCACAACAATATATTCAACTCCGCCTTTTATAATGTGATTAACAAGCTTGTTTAATGATTTAAAATCAATACTAAAGTCTTTATTAAAAGGCGTAACAATCGCGACACCGGTACCTATAAATTTATTGTTTCTGTTCATAATAGAATATTGTTTCTGTCAATTTGGTATTAAAGATAAAAAAAATTGAGATGTGTAAATACTAATGGTTTCATAGCTTAGACGACATTAGTCTTATGGAATACATTGTATT
>JAVHPR010000107.1:0-5193 GCA_036170695.1 Bacteroidia bacterium | reverse complement strand
AGAATGCACAAATAAATGTGTTACCCACTTTTCAGGCAACCGGAATAAAATTAAAGTTGCTTGCTGCTTTATTTAATGGAAGACATTGCCTTGTAAATTCACCTATGGTTGCTAATACCGGTATGGAGACTCTTTGTTCTGTTAAAGATTCCGCAGAGGAGATGACAAAAGAAATTTTACATTTGTTCGAACTGCCTTTCAACATGAAAGAAAAACTGAAGAGAGAAACTATACTTTCAAAAAGTTTTTCAAACGCAATTAATGTAAAAAAGTTGATTGATTTGATAGAACCCTCTTCTGCCCTCTCTGATGGGAAGGAGAATCCCCTCACAAGCCAAACAGAAAACATAACCAGGAAAGGCACCAGCCCTTCAGAGAAGTTAATTGTGGCTAAGGTAAAATAATTGTCTATGAATTATATCGACATCATCATATGCATTCCATTGGTTTGGGGACTCTACAAAGGCTTTACAAAAGGCTTAATTGTGGAAGCCGCATCATTGATTGCTTTTGTTCTGGGCGTATGGGGAGGCATGCGTTTTTCCGATTTTATTGCAAAAAAAATAAGTTCAGGGTTCAATTGGACTTCACCCTATCTGCCTATCATTTCATTTGCAATTACATTTTTAATGATTGTTATTGTCGTTTATTTTATTGCAAAGGTAATACAGCGTATGATTGAAGGAATGGCATTAGGAGCTATCAATAAGATTGGAGGAGCAATCTTCGGATCATTGAAATTTGCTTTAGTAATGAGTGTTGTGATATTTGTTTTGAATGCAATTGAAAAAAGCTATCCTGTTATTTCTATCAAAGCAAAAGAAAGTTCTTTGTTATACGAACCAATCGGTAAAATAGCGCCTTTACTCATTCCTACCTTGAACGAAAGTAAAATTGGGGAACTAATTTCAAAAGGAAAAGAAAGTAACCTGGATAATAATACTGATTTTAAAAGCGACAAAACACCATAACAGAACTATGCCTTCTGGTTGGTATTGTGAATTACTCCTTCTCAACCCAATCACCATATTTTTTAATCAAATCAACCAGAGCATCTACAGCATTTTCAGAAGCGATGTTGCGCTCAACAACCTCACGGCCTTTGTATAAGGTGATTTTCCCAACACCTGTTCCCACATATCCATAATCGGCATCAGCCATTTCACCGGGACCATTTACAATGCAGCCCATAATGCCGATTTTAACTCCTTTTAAATGGTTGGTTCGGTTACGGATTTTTGCCGTTGTTTCCTGTAGATCAAAAAGTGTTCTTCCGCAGGATGGGCAGGAAATATATTCTGTTTTTGAGATTCGGGTACGTGTTGCTTGCAATATTCCAAATGCTGTTGAATTTGAATTTCCTGAAGAGGAACAATTATTTTGGTTTATCCATATTCCATCACCAAATCCATCGAGAAATAATGCTCCCATATCAGTTGCCGCGTGGAGCTGAAATTTTTCCTCTGATAGGTCATTATAATTTCTTTTTATGATAACAGGAAGCTCACATTTTCTATTCATCAATTCAATTAAGGCTCTGCGTTGCTCTGCCATTCCATGTTCATTATCTGTTGCTAAAACCAAAACAACTGTTTTATCAAATTTTGTGACATCGAACTTGCTTAAGCCTGTCAGTTCACGAATTGTAATTGAAACAAAATTCAAATCATTTGATTTCAAATGTTCCCCTGCGCAAAAATATTCATAGGCCGAAAACAATGGATAGCATCTCGATTTGTCCTTTAGTTCATTCCACGTATCAGCATGGTAGATTAACCCTAAAGTACCGGGGATTTTAAAATCAATTTTATTATCTCCGGCATAAATATAATCACACGCTTGATCTGTTAAATTCCATTTATCATTTGTAACAGAATAATTATATCCCACTGCAAAAAAAGAAGCTGGAGTAATCTTCTGTTTCGTGCTGTAGTCCGCTATTACACTTGGTACATTATTCCCACCAATATTTAATACGTTGTTTGTTTCTCTTCGCTTGTAATCATAAGGAGAGTATGGAAGATGTAAGATGTGTGATGTGAGAAGTGAGGTGTGGGATGCATTATTTAAAATTTTCAAACTACTATTATTTACACTCTTAACTCTCAACTCAGAACTCATAACTTCTGGAATTGGTTTATGAAATGCCCGCTTAATATACCTTTCCACTAATGCTTTCGCCACTGGAATTTCAAATTCCGGATCTTCGGTTAATGAAACACGGATAGTATCTCCAATACCATCTTCCAATAATGCGCCTATACCAACTGCTGATTTAATGCGTCCATCTTCACCTTCGCCTGCCTCAGTAACCCCCAGATGCAATGGGTAATTCATCCCATGCAATTGCATTTTCTGAATCAGCAAACGATAGGCCTGAACCATCACTTGCGTATTACTTGCTTTCATTGACAGCACAATATTGTAATAATTATTGTCTTCGCAAATACGCAAAAATTCCAAAGCGCTCTCCACCATACCAAGCGGAGTATCGCCGTACCGACTCAAAATACGATCGCTTAAGGAACCATGATTTGTTCCGATACGCATTGCAGTTCCGTATTCTTTACAAATTTTTACAAGTGGTGTAAATCGCTCACGAATTCGTTCCAGTTCAATTTCATAAGCGCTTGTAGTATAATCAATAGCTTCAAACTTTTTCTTATCGGCATAGTTGCCAGGGTTCACCCTTACCTTTTCTACAATTCGTGCTGCCAATTCGGCGGCATTCGGAGTAAAATGTATATCCGCAATTAACGGCGTTGAATACCCACGGGCACGCAATTCTTTTTTTATGCTCTCTAAATTCTTGGCTTCTTTAATACTTGGCGCAGTAATGCGCACATATTCACAACCGGCATCAATCATACGGATACTTTGTTCCACAGTGGCTTTTGTATCCATCGTATCTGTGGTGGTCATGGACTGTATCCGAATTGGATTATCGCCTCCCAAAGGCACATCACCAATAGTTACAATACGTGTTTTATATCTTGAGAATTGAGTAAGACTGTTACAGTATAATTGAGTTTCCATCCAATAAAATTGAATTGCAAAGTTAAGATAAATGACAGAAAAATATTAGTTGTATTTCAAATTTCGGGTATTTAGACCCAATATCGTTTTTTAACGAAATTAAATGCCCTTACACTTTTTCTACTCGGCTCGAACAATGTCGTTTAGTTAATGAAAAAACATCCGCCCACAGTCTTCGACAAGCTCTGACTGACAGCGCGCTGGTCATATTGAGGCCTGTCGAAATATGTGCGATGGCTTCTTAACTAAACGACATTGTCTGCTCGAAATGATTACCTGCACTTCAGTTTGAGCATGGCTGATGTCCAGAGGTCATTAGAGGGGCTTGATGCGCAAGCGAGAAGGACGCATGAGGATATTTCGTTAGAAAATAGTTTTAATTGTACAACATGGTATTTAGACCATTCGGGGTAAAAAACCTCACTCATCTTGCTATGCTAAAGATAAAAGAGGATATTTGTTATACACTATAGCAAATTGATTCGCGTATATCAAACACCTAATTTACATATCAATTCTTTTTTATTCACTATTGCTTTGTTCGATATGGCTTTTCTCTATTGGGTTTACCGCCTGTTCCACCGATAGCTGGTGGTGCACTATTGCATACTGGATGACCGAATCGGCAGGCAAAATTGGCACACCAATAATAGTTCTAATCGCGAGCTATTTTTATACAGTACGTTTCGAAACAAAAACAGAAAAAGCAAAAGTATTTTTAAAATCTGTTATAGCCTTAAGTATATTACTTGCAGCATTTGCATTTTTTAATGAGCACATTACCAAAAAAGTTTTAAAACTGCCCAGACCAAGCTATAGCTATGTTGTGGAACAATCTGGCAGCGACATAAAAACAAATTCCTTATATGATCTTAATGAGCGGGATCGTAAACTTGCCTTTCAAAATATTATCGATACCCATACAGAACGTTTCAACAAAATAGACAAAAAAATATTGAACCATTGGATAGAGGAATCCGGATATTCTTTTCCTTCAGGACATTCATTCAACGCATTCCTATTGGCTTTTATAATGACATTTAGCATGTATCATTCGTCAAACCGGATGGCAAGATTTTTTTATATTCTTCCTTTCGTTTGGGCAACCATGGTAGGAATATCAAGAGTTGCTATGGGAGCTCATACACCATTAGATGTAAGCTTTGGCGCTGCCATGGGCTTAATGCTCGCAATTCTATTTCTTTATTTCGATAATACAAAAAAAATGATTCTTCCATCAAAATCTATACTATGAATATTTTATACGGAGTACCCGGAGAAGGTATGGGACATGCCACACGAAGCAAAGTTATAATAGACTTTCTTTTGAAAGAGCATAATGTACAGGTGGTATCAAGCGCAAAAGCATACCAGTTTTTAGATAAATCATTTCCAAAAAGAGTACATGAAATAAAGGGATTGCACTTTGCATTTAAAAATGCAGAGGTTTCAAAAAGGAAAACTTTCCTGCTTAACCTTAAAGATGCCCCAAAAAATTTAGCTTACAATTTTTCTCAGTATTCAGAGATTCACAAGGACTTTAATCCGGATTTGATCATTTCGGATTTCGAATCCTTTTCTTACCTGTTTGCTAAACACCTCCATATTCCTGTCATCAGCATTGATAATATGCAGGTAATTGATCGTTGTAAACTGAATATTGAAATTCCAAAAACCGAAAAGAATAATTTCACATTAGCCAAAGCAATAGTAAAAGCGAAACTTCCACGTTGTGACCATTATCTGATTTCAAGTTTTTTTGATGCAGAAATTAAAAAGAAAGATACGGAATTCGTTCCTCCCATTATTCGTGATGCCATAATAAATGCTAAAGTGAGCAATGCCGGACATATCCTAATGTACCAGACTTCAAGTTCATTGCCTGGTGTAAAAAAAATGCTTCACTGTTTACCAGATGTGAAGTTTTATGTATATGGCTTTGGCATTGATGAACAGGATAAAAATGTGACATTTAAATCGTTCAGCGAAGATGGATTTGTTAATGATCTGGCCAGTTCAAGGGCTGTAATTGCCAATGGAGGCTATTCGTTTATCAGCGAAGCAATCTATTTAAAGAAACCCATCTACTCTTTCCCAATAAAAAATCAATAGGTATATACGCTTAGAGCGCATTTTTAATTCATTGATTTTAGGCGT
>JAVHPR010000106.1:0-5193 GCA_036170695.1 Bacteroidia bacterium | reverse complement strand
GTGATGGAGGTTCAGTAAATTCGACATACTTATGGTCTGATGCTTCAACAAATCAAACGTTAGTTGTATCAGCAACCGGAACTTATGCTGTAACGCTAACAAATAGTTGCGGAGTGGCTTCCGATAACGTAAATGTTACATTATTTAATGCATCCCCAACAGTTGATTTAGGTCCAGATGTAATTCAGTGTGGTGATACTGTAACTTTAGATGCAGGTAATGTAGGTTCAACTTACTTATGGTCAGATAATTCAACAAACCAAACATTAGTTGTATCTTCAACCGGAACATATTCTGTAACTGTAACAAATAGTTGTGGAATATCTTCTGATAACGTAAATGTTACAATTAACACTTCAGTTGCAGTTGATTTAGGTGCAGATGTAGCCCAGTGTAGTGGTAGTGTAACTTTAGATGCAGGCAATGTTGGTTTAACATACTTATGGTCAGATAATTCAACAAACCAAACATTAGTTGTATCAGCAACCGGAACATATTCTGTAACTGTAATAAATTCAAGTGGTTGCTCAAATACTGATACGGTTAATGTTACAATAAATACTCCACCACTTGTAGATGCAGGTTTAAGCCATCCTGTTTGTATAGGTACAGCAATAACTTTATCAGGAACAGGTGATGCAATTTTATATATCTGGGATAATGGAGTAACAAATGGAGTTCAGTTTACACCTTTGGCAACAACAACTTATAGTGTAACAGGTACAGATGCAAACGGATGTACAAATACCGACAGTATTACAATAAATGCAGTACCTGTGCCAATAGCCAATGCCGGTATGGATACTACTATTAATCTTGGAACATATGCTTTGTTAGCGGGTTCTGCGACTGGTGGCTCAGGTTCTTATACTTGGTCATGGACCCCTGTTGATTATTTAATCAACCCTTTAGATTCGAATCCAATAGCCAATCCTCCATCTACAGAAACATATATACTTGAGGTAAACGACAATGGCTGTACAAGTGTTGATTCCGTAGTAATTTCTGTAAACGAAGAATGCGAAGTTTTTGTTCCGTCAGGATTTAGTCCAAACGGCGATAATCATAACGACACTCTTTATGTTTATGGAAAATGTATTAAAACTATGGAATTAAGTATATTTGACCGTTGGGGCGAAAAAGTTTTTGAAAGCACCAACCCAAATATTGGATGGGATGGAAAGTACCGTGGAAAAGCAGCCGATACCGATGTTTTTGTTTACTACCTTAGAGCAGAAACTGTTACTGGTAAAAAGATTGATACTAAAGGAAATATTACATTAATGAAGTAAAAATTAAAAATTTGCGATAATTGTGGCACGGTTTCAAACCGTGCCACATTAATGAGAGATTAAAATAACAATAAACAATTTAAAATTTAAAACCATGAACAATTTAAGATTTATAGCAATTACATTTTTGCTAATTCCGGCTTCAATATTCGGTCAGGATATCTTATTTTCTCAGCCCAACGAAGCACCTCTTATATTAAATCCTGCAAATGCAGGAATACCATACAATATGCGTGTAACGGCAAACTACCGTTCGCAATGGCGAAGCGTAACAACACCGTTTAGCACAATTGCTGCTGGTGTTGACGGTAAAATTATATCACAGGGTACAAAAGGTTCGTCACTTGGTGTAGGATTAACCCTTTTTAATGACCAAGCTGGTGATGCTCATTTAACAACAAATCAAGTAAATTTGTGTGTTTCCGGAAAAGTTACCGTTGCAAAATATCAAATTATTTCGGTTGGGCTTTCAGGCGGAATTGTACAACGACGAATTGGTACAGACAATTTAACTTGGGGAGAACAATATAACGGTATAGCTTACGATAGATCTTTACCTAACGGTGAAAGTTTTTCGGGCGATAATTTCTTAAATGGTGATTTTGGAACTGGAATTCAATGGAGTTATGGAAAAGGACAAAGCACACTTTCATCAAACGACCAGTTTGGAGCTCAAGCCGGAATTTCTGTTTCGCATGTAAATAGCCCAAATACCGGATTCTATCAGGTTGTTGATAAACGAGCCATTCGCTATGTTTTTCATTTTAGCTGCTCTTACGGCATTAAAAACACGAACATGCAAATTTCGCCCTTGTTATTGTATGAAAGACAAGGTTCTGCACAAATAATATATGGAGGAACATTTATTAAATACAAATTGCAGGAATCGTCGAAATATACCGATAACTTATTATCAAAATCTATAAGTATCGGAGGCTTTCTTAGAGGCGGAGATGCTGCTGTTGTTGCAGCCCAATTCGAATTCGGACAAATAGCATTTGGTGTTAGCTACGACATTAATATTTCATCTTTATCGAATGTGAGTTCAGGTCACGGCGGTTTCGAAATTTCGTTAAGATACTTGCCAATAATTAAGTCATCTGCTCCAAACAGGCTACTTTAAAAATTAATCAGTAAAATTACTTGTCGAAATATGAAAAGATAAAACTGATATACATAGAAATAATTAGAAATAAATTATTGTCATTTTGAGTGCCTGCCCTGAGCGAAGCGTTGCAGTGAGCGAAGTCGAAATGTCGAAGGGATAGCGAAGAATCTCTTCTTAATATGCCCCTTTAAAGAAAAACAAATAGAAATACATTGAACAATAAACAAAGTAAAAAATTATAAGCCAAACAATAAACGGTAAACAATGAAATTGTTAAATTGCTAAATTCGTTCACTATCTGATTATTAATTTATATTAATTCTTGTTAAGACAATAAACGATAGATAGTGTTTGCAAGAAAACGCCAATTTCTGCGTTATTCTTGTTTTAAAAACCAGTCATTCCGCTTAGGCGGAACTCCTGATTTTAAAACATCGTCCCACCTAAGCGGGAGAACTTGACGTTTTCTTTATCAAACAGAGAGTTTTCTTTCTAACACTAGATAGGATAAAAAAAACAGAATACGAATTTTTTATGTTGATATAAGAAATAATTATAACTTTGATTTTTAATTATAAAATATTAGGGTTATAAAATTAAATTATTTTCGAATGAAATTTATATCTTTTTTTGTTTTATTGTTTTTGCAATTTACAATTTTTGGTTATTCCCAAAATGACACAATTTCAAAGCCTAAAAAAGTTACAACAAATAAACATAAGAAAAAAGGCAATCAAACTCAATGGTCTTTTAAGGTGATTAACTTTTCTTCTCAATATAGCAATAAAGAGAGAGCAGCTAATCAGATTTTAGGAAAACCAAATGTGCTTCCTTTGGGAGGTTCATCTCCATGTGCATGGGCGGTATCAAAAGATTACGATAAAACAAAGCCGACATCTATAAGAGTTGCTTTCGAAAAAGCTATTAAGGCGACACAAGTAGCAGTTGCTGAGAGTTATAAACCTGGAGCAATTGAAAAAATTGTTTTATACGGAAAAGACGAACAGGAAAAAATAGTTTATCAAAATGACCCTACACTAATAGATGTAGGTTCAAGGATGCTGAATGTTTTTTTTGAACCAACGCCATTTGATGTAATTGAAGGGGAGCTATTCCTGCAACCCGATAAAGTGCGTGGTTTTGAAATAGATGCTTTTGGTATATCAGACAATGCTGACACTATAAAAGCATGCGTGAATGTGGCGTTGACCATGAAATTTTCTTTTAGTAAAGAATCGTTAGGGACTTCTATTAATACAAAACTTGATGAAGTTGCACCCATAATTTCGTCTGATGTAAAAACATTATATTTTGACAGAAAAAATTCTCCCGAAAATATCGGGGGAGTGAATGATGAGGATGATATTTGGTTTTCAAAAGCAGACACAAATGGAAATTGGTCGCCTGCTGTAAATATTGGCGCACCTTTAAATAACAAATACAATAATTTTGTTCAATCAATTACTCCCGACGGAAATACCTTATTGATTGGAAATGTTTATAATATAGATGGTACTATGTCGCCAGGTGCTTCTATTTCAAACAGGACAAAAGATGGATGGTCATTTCCTGAAAAACAAAATATCAAAAACTTTAAAAACGATAATCAATTTGTAAATTACTTTTTAACAAATGACAATAAATTTTTATTAATTGCAATGGAGAATAGTAATAGCCACGGGGGATTAGATTTGTACGTCAGTTTCAGAACCGGTGAAAATAATTGGTCTGAACCTCAAAATCTGGGAGCCGTTGTTAATACTGCTGCCAATGATTATAGCCCATTTTTAGCATCAGATGGCGTTACTTTATATTATTCAACATCAGGTATTAGTGGTTATGGTAAAGAAGATGTTTTTATGACCCGCAGGCTTGATGATACATGGTTAAACTGGTCTGAACCGCAAAATCTTGGTAGTGAATTTAATACAAAAGGCTCCGACACTAAATTCACAATTCCTGCTTCAGGTGAAAACATTTACTTTTCATCAACAGAAAATTCATTGGGACTAAATGATATTTTTAGAATAAAACTACCCGAAGAAGTACAACCAGTTGACATAACAACTCATAATGTAGAAATAGGAAATACAAAATTTGCATATAATGCAGTTCCCTTTAAATCGTCTTTTGATAGTTTAAAAGGTGTGGTTCGAAATGATTTGAATGAAAAAAATATTAATAAAGCAACTTTATATTTAGTAGATACCCTTACCGGAGACACTATCGCACGTTCAACTACCAATGATAACGGCAAGTTTGAAATGACCGTACCTAAAAGAGACGATGAATCTATAAACGAAAGAGATTTACAACTTGTTATTGTAGGCGAGGGCTACGAAAAGAAGGTGATTAATATAGATGCTCAATATTTTGAGTCGGATTATCTGATTATCGGTAATGTTGATACAAAAATGAAAGTTGAAATGAAAGTTGAAAAAGTGATAGAATTTCATAATATTTATTTCGATTATGGAAAGGCTGAATTAACGCCAGCTTCTTTAGCTGTATTAGATAAGATAGTGCAAATAATGAATGAAAATGGAAAAATGGTTATTGAATTAAGTGCTCATACAGATTGCCAGTCGAGTGCTGATTTTAATCTTAATCTTTCGCAAAAAAGAGCAACTAATGCAAAAAACTATATTATTTCGAAAGGAATAAGTCAAGATAGAATTGTTGCCAAAGGTTATGGTAAAACACGTCTTCTTACTCATTGCGATTGCCTTAAATGTACCGAGGATGAACATGCCCTTAACAGGAGAATTGAAGTTAAAATTTTAAAAATGTAAT
>JAVHPR010000105.1:0-5200 GCA_036170695.1 Bacteroidia bacterium | reverse complement strand
TACAAAACAATAAAAGACAGCATGTCTAAAGCAGATAAGCAATTTAATAAATTAATAAATTATCAATGGCTTCCCAACAAAATAAAAATAGCTCAAAACGAATTAGGGATTTAAAGCTTAATTCATTACTTCAAATTACAAAAGCTATTAACAATAATTTTTCTACGGATCGACTTCTCGAAATTTTTAAGGAAGTCCTGGAAACTCATTTACAAATTGGGAAACTTGTGCTTTTCAGTAATAGCCAGAATGGTTGGCAATGTATTTTGAAATATGGTGTTGGTGATGAGTATAATAATATTAATGTAGAACGTGATTTATTGCCCATTCAGGAGATAGGGACAATCAATTTTTCTGAACAAACGGTTAATAAGTCATTCGAAATTATAATTCCCGTATTTCATAAATCGAAGCCATTAGCTTATGTGTTAATCAGCGACCTTGAAGATAAAGTAGAAGTTAGTCCGGCAATAAAGCATTTGAATTTTGTTCAAACTCTGGCAAGTATTATTGTTGTTGCCATCGAAAATAAAAAACTTGCCAAAGAAAGTATCCAACAGGCGGCAATGAAAAAAGAACTGGAACTTGCATCGCAAATGCAAGCCATGCTTTTCCCGAGTACTTTACCAAATGATGCCCAATTGGATACGGCAGCTTTTTATTTACCTCATCAGGAGGTTGGTGGTGATTATTATGATTTTATCTGGTTGAATGAAAATGAATTTGCTTTTTGCGTAGCCGATGTTTCGGGCAAAGGCGTTGCCGCTGCACTACTGATGTCCAACTTTCAGGCAAATCTTCGTGTATTATTTAATCACACCACTTCTTTAATAGAACTGGTTCAGGAATTAAATACAAAAGTTTTAGCCAGCGCAAAAGGCGAAAAATTTATCACGCTGTTTATTGCCAAGTATAATTTAGTAACACGCACTCTCACGTACATAAATGCTGCACATAACCCGCCATTGCTGTCTACCAAAAATTCGATTAGCGCTTTAAAAACGGGATGCACAGGTTTAGGCATGTTTGATGAAATAGAAAAAATTAAAGAAGGAATTATTAATATCTCGCAAGGAACTACAATAGTGTGCTATACGGATGGTGTGGTTGAATTAGAAAACGATAAAGACGAAGACTATGGCATAGAAGCATTAAAAGAACTTATCAAACTCAATCCGGAGTTAGACATGAAGAGTTTGAATAAATTAATAATGGATACCATTACCAATTACAAACAAAGTAAGCCCTATATTGATGATATTGCTTTGTTTAGCCTAAGGATTCATTAAAAAAATGCAGATTGAAGATTTCGGGATAATATTCTGCTCTGAAATTTAGGATATATCAGTTTTTGGAACCTCCAAATCGGCACCCTCCACAGCAGCTACCTGGTTTTTATGAAATACATCAATGGCAACCAGCATTGCAATAAATCCCCAAAAAGGGACTGATGCCTTATCACTATCCAGGAAATTATTTAACGCGCCGTGCACTATATAAGTAATAAAGCCAAGCAATGTTACCAGCACCAATTTCTTTGTTTCATAATCCTTTACGGTATAATACAATCTAAAACCTGTAAATAGGGTAGCCAAAATAATCGCAATAAACGATAGCGTTCCAAATACGCCTGATTCGCATAATGGACCGATATATTCACTATGAGCATTTCCCCTGTCGCCCATATTGGTGCTAATAATTGTTTTTTCCTGTGAATGTTGAAATGGTGCATACACAAAGCTGTAGGTTCCCGGTCCCCAACCAAAAACGGGGCGCTCTTCAAACATACGGAATGCGGCGTTCCAACGGTTCAGGCGTTCCAGATTAGATGCATCAGTAGAGATATTGGAAATGGACTCAATATGTTTATCAAAATCCTGTGATGCATCTTGCCTGTTTTTCCCCAATTTCATTACAATCTCGGTACGATAGATCAGGAAGGCCGTGCCCATTGCTAAAATTGCAAACAGGATAGTGCGAAATTTAATCCGCAACAATAATAAAAAATATGCACCCAAAGCTACCACAAGACTGAGCCAGGCAGCACGGGTATATGAAAAGACCAAAGCTAGAGTAAAGATTAAAAGAAATAAAAATGCTCCGAATTTAATACTTGCAGCGTATTTTTTATTCATGATAAAAAATATCAAAGCCGGAAAAAACATGGCAAGCATTGCTCCATAAATAGTATGGTCATTATAAAAAGGAGTCATCACATGGTTGGCTGGCTCCTCTGCAAATCCCGTTAAATAGTGATTGTAAAGTGTGTAAAAAATAATAATAGTAAATGGAATAATATATAACCAGTAAAATCTTTTAATATTTGAATACTCTTTAAACAATTGAGTGCCTATAAAATAAAATGAAATTACAAACCATAAACGCGAAATCAAAAATTTAAATGAAACTAGCGGAAGTTCACTGGTAACACTTGTAACAAAAATCCACACTAAATTTACAATGATAGCAATGGTAATGGGGTGTTTCATTACCTGTAAATCCATGGTGCTTCCATGCAATTGTTTAAGTATAAAAATAAGCATTATGCCAAAAATTATTGGCTCGGTAGGCAGGCTAAGACCAAAGCCTCCTTCCATCTGCTGGAGATTGATAGCTAGAGGAGTGAGAAAAACAACGGCTAAAATTAGTTTGTCTAAAGAGAAAAGAGCGAGCAAAATAATCAATAAAATAGCCGGAATTAAATTGAAATAATAAAATTCCAAATAAGTACATACTGCATTTATTATAATAAATGCAGCACTAAATGCATATACCCATTTTATGTATTTGTGATCTAACAATTTAAATTTTTCATGTTTATAAACTACTCCTTCTTCAGGAAGAACTTGCTAATTATTCCCATTTCATACTTTGAAAGGGAGAGAATAATTTGTTATTGATAATTTATTGGCATTTCCGGCAATAAGCTAAATTTTGTTTTTAATATTGATAATAACTAATACAAGAAGCAGAAATATATTTGCCGATATTGTAGAACCCAGAACTATTAACCAACAGATAGGATATGTTTTTTTATCGGCAGGGAAAGGTTTGCTAACAATATTCGTATAAGTTAGAACCTTACGCCAATCGCTCATTACCTTATCATATTCCAATTCGGTGTCATTATAGCTTTTTAACAGGATATCAAATGTTTTCTTTGTTTGATAAAACTCCCCTCCTTTTTCTTCCAGGTTGCGCATTAAAACATCAATATCTTTTAAATTTTCTTTACGCGTACCGCTATTAAGGGCTTTGAAATAATTTTTGGTAACTTCCTTTACCTGTATTTCATAATCTAATAACTGGTAATTCACACGTAATTCCTGTAAAATTGCTTTTACAGAATCAACTTGTTTCTTTTTCACCTGTAATTGATTACTAACAATTAACAGCACTTCTTTTGTTTTTGAACGTTGAAGACTTCTTGCCTTCAAATTTAATTGATGGATTATTTCATTTACCATATCACAGGCAATTTGCGGATCTGTATCGAATGCAATAATTTCAATGGAATTAAATTGTGTTCGTTTCACCTCAACATTTGACTGGTAAGCTCTGATTAAATTAGTAAGACCTGATTTTGATGTGGTATCAATCTGGTAGTGAGCTGCCAATTTATATTTTTGAACCACAGCGTTACGAATATCTGATGATTCAAGCAATTGCAATAATTGTTCGGATGGGCTTTCGTCGCTATATGGGATAATGTTTGAAGGATACACTACTGCGAAGGATTTGAAGATTGGGCGCATGAAAAATGGACTCGAAAAAACTATAGAAACAACAATTGATGCAGCTGTAATGATCATGAAATGTTTTTTCCATTTAATGATTAATTTGATTAGGTAATAATTGCTTTCCAAATAATCCTTCATAATAGTTTGTATTAACGGTTCTGAAATGTTTTCTGATTTTGGGGTGGCTTGGTTTAGATTATTCTGAACTTTTCCGAAGTACTCACCCATGTTTTTTTGAATTGTTGATTTCAAAAAGCTATAGTTCAATGAAAATCTATATATTCACAAGTTTTTTATATTGATTTGTTTAATATTTTCAATCAATAAAATACCAATAACAGAAATAAGCAATGAAGCCAAAGTAGAAACAACAACGATAAGCCATCGTACCGGATATGATTTTTTTTCAGCCGGATAAGCATTGCTGACCACAAACTTTTGTGGTAACACTTGTTCAACATCCACTTTTGTTCCTTCATATTTTGTTTTAAGTAAGTTTAATTGTTTTCGTTGGAACTCTAAATTATCCCGCAAGGATACATAGGCACTACCATAATCGGCAATCACCTTTAATTTTTCTTCCAGGGCCTTAATAGCCCGTTGATCTCCTTTTGATATTGCAATTGCATATTGTCCTGTGGTTACCTCTGATTGCGATTCATAATCATACAATCCATAACTATTAATTATTTTAATAGAGTCCGTCATTCGATTTACATCCGCCTCTTTTTGAAGATATTCTTTTTTCACAATTCTTAAGGCTTGTAGTGCACGTTCCCGTTGCATGCGTATTTTAGTGGAATCGTGTAAAGCAGCTATATCATTGGCAATAAAAGCCGCCGTATCAGGATTAATGTCCATCACTTCAATTTTGACAGACATAAACTCTGTCCGCTTGAACATAATATTTCCCTGAAATTCATCATACAATTTAGTGCGCTTAAATTTATCGGTGGTATCAATATCGTAATGTTTCATTAAATTGTATTTCTCACAAATTCTTGTTCTGATTTCGTCAGAATTTAAAATCTGAAGCATTTGTTCGGCTTCTTCCTCTGCACCAAACTCCAGCACGTCATCCTGCTTAAAGCTATTGTCACTTAAGAGGGCTTTTGAAATGGAGCTGGTTGTTGCCGGAAATAAAATTACCGTTGATTTATATTTTTTTTGAATAGTCAGGGAAATAATACTTGAGATTATTAAAGTGGCTATGCCAATAATGATAAGCTGTTTACGCCATTTGTAAATAAAATACAAAATGTTCAAGGAGCTAAAATCGTCTGTCTCTTGCGTTTTTTTGTCCATATTAATATAATCTAAAGATTTAATTGGGTTGACAAAAGTAGAAAACTAATTCGGTAATTTGAAAATTTGTTAATTTGAAAATTAATTGACACATTTTCAAATGGGTTTTTCAGTAAATGATTCGCTAAGCCATAAAGTTTTTTAATCTAAAATAG
>JAVHPR010000104.1:0-5248 GCA_036170695.1 Bacteroidia bacterium | reverse complement strand
GCAGGAATTACAAAACAATAAAAGACAGCATGTCTAAAGCAGATAAGCAATTTGTATAAAATCATGCCCAACGGGTGCATTGGCAAAGTATTATGGTGAGGATGAAAAAAATAAATGAAAAGAAAGCGAATGAATATTTCAAGAATACTGTTTTTTAAGATCTTCCTTTTCCTTTCTATAACTGGTTTTTCTCAAAATTGCTGGACATCTTTTCGTGGAGATCAGGCACTAACAGGAACTTCCAAGGCCGTACTTCTAAAATCATATAAACTGTTGTGGACCTACAAAACATCTGATAAAATTAAATCTTCTGCCATAATATGCAATGATACTATTCTGATTGGTTCCGGTGATGGTAATCTTTATTCATTATCGGCATCAGGCAAACTAAACTGGAAATTCAGTGCCGGCACAGCTATTGATGCTTCGCCGTTGTTACTTGATAATACAATTTATGTTGGTTCATTAGAAGGGATTTTATATGCTGTTAATGCTCAAACAGGAAAACTTAAGTGGAACTTTAAAACAGATGGTCAGATTTCAGGGGCATCTAATTGGGTATTCAGTCCGAATAAAAAACAAAAAAGAATTATTACCGGTAGTTATGACTATAAATTATATTGCCTGGAAGCTCAAACAGGAAAGGCACTATGGAAATATGCAACGGATAATTTCATAAACGGAACTGCATCAATATCCGGAAATTTGTCTGCTTTTGGAGGCTGCGATGGCTTTTTGCATGTTATTAATATTAATTCCGGAAAAGAAATTAATAAAATAAATGTTAATAATTACATTGCGGCTTCAGTTGCTATGGAAGCTAACCGAGCTTATTTTGGCAATTACGACGGAGAGTTTTTTTGCATAGATTTAATCTCCGGAAAGGAAGTGTGGAAATATTCCGGAAGTGGTCCCATAATTTCTTCACCGGCCGTTTCTGATAGGTATGTTGTTTTTACATCTCAGGATAAAAAGGTCTATTGTTTAAACAAATCGAATGGTAAAATTGTCTGGAATTTTCCAACTTTAAGGAAGATGGAGAGTTCGCCTGTAATTGCGCAAAATTCAGTGGTTATTGCATCTGAGGATGGAAGGTTATACATTCTTGATTTGAAAACAGGTAATAAAATCTGGTCATACGAAATCGGTAGTCCGGTTTATAGTACCCCGGCCGTAACAAATAATTACATAATTGTTGGAGCTGATGATGGCAAAGTTTATGTTTTTGGAAAATAAAATGACCTTTTAATAATGAAAATAACATACATCGTCCCCGGTTTTGGAGGAACATTTTATTGCGGAAATTGCTTACGGGACAGCGCTTTTCCTAAAGCGTTAAAATCTCATGGACATGATTCTGTTACTTTGCCGCTATACCTGCCTCATTCCATTGAGGAGTTTTCGCAACAGGACGATATGCCCGTATTTTATGGGGCTGTAAATATTTATCTGAAACAAAACTTTAAATTGTTTCGCCACATGCCGAAATGGCTTTATTCTTTTTTTAATTCCCCATTCATTTTAAAATATGCTTCAAAAAAATCAGGATCAACAAAGGCTGAAGGGCTAGAAGAGATGACTATTTCAATGCTGAAGGGCGAGGAAGGATTTCAAAGAGAAGAGCTGGAACAATTGGTTTATTATTTGAAACATCATGAAAAGCCAGATGTAGTGCATCTGTCAAATGCTTTACTGATAGGGCTGGCGGCAAAAATTAAAGAAGAATTAAATGTTCCTGTATTTTGTTCTTTACAGGATGAAGACGTTTGGATTAACGCTATGGCTGAGCACTATAAACCAAAACTCTGGCTGCTCATGTGCGAAAAAGCAAAGGATGTAGATGCTTTTATTGCAGTTAGTAATTTCTTTAAAAACGTTATGCAGAAAAATATGAATATTCCCGATGGTAAGATTCATGTTATTCCCCTCGGCGTCGATCCTGCTTTATATAAAGTTAGTCTTCCGGCTAAAAAGCCCTTTGCAGTCGGGTTTTTGTCGAGGTTAAATGAAGAAAATGGTTTTGGAATATTGGTTGATGCATTTATAAAACTAAAAAGCAAACCGGAATTTGCAAATGCAAAACTGATTTTAACAGGCGGTAAAACAGCTGACGATAATAGTTTTGTTGATAAACAAATAAAGAAATTGCAAAAAAATAAAATCCTCAATGATGTTGAATTTATTGAGGATTTCAGAACATTGGCTTTGGAGAAGTTTTTTGGAAAATTGAGTATTTTATCGGTTCCTGTCATTAATGGAGAGGCTTTTGGATTATATCAGTTGGAGTCGCTTGCATCCGGTATCCCGATTGTGCAGCCCAACATTGGTGCTTTCCCCGAAATTGTAGCCGCTTCAGAAGGTGGTGTGATTTATTCCCCTAATACAGCCGACGCATTAGCTGAAAAATTAGACGAAGTGTTGTCTGATCCAGCTAAGCTTCATCGTTTGAGTATTAATGGAAGAAAGGCAATTGAAGAAAAATTTAATTTAAATAAAACAACTGAACAACTGGTTGAGATTTATAAGGATGTAATTAAGTTTTTAAAAACAGAATAACCTCAGAAGGAGGTAGATATTAGCAAGAAAGTATAATGTGTCATTTACCCTGACATGGTTTCGAACCCTGTTAGGGTTTAAATTTAAATTTCAAAATAGTGCTGTAATTTTTTTGCTGCGATCTAACCTGCTTTAGATGCCGGGGTTTTAACAACATCGCGCTTAATAATGAGATGCATTGAAACTAAATTAAAGAGTGGGCTTTAGGATCCATAAAAAAATTATCTAAGTAATGATTTAACTCTAACAGGGTTTGAAACCCTGTCAGAGGGCCAGATATAAAAAGACAAGGATTAAACCACCATATCACAATGAATTTAATATGATAATAGAATTAGAAAAAGTAAGTAAAAGCTATATTAATTCAAATTCGCTAAGTCGAAATGTTCTTGAAGATATTTCATTGCAAATAAATTCAACCGACGCGATTGCTATTACAGGTCCTTCTGGCTGCGGGAAAAGCACCTTGTTAAATATTTTGGGAACTCTGGACAGACCAACTTCTGGAATTGTTAAAATAGATGATGAGGATATTTCAATGTTTAATGAATTAAAATCCGCTGAAATCAGGAATCGTAAAATTGGATTTGTTTTTCAGTTGCATCATTTGTTGCCGCAATTAAATCTTCTTGAAAACATTATGATTCCGACGCTAATTTTAAAAGATAAAAAACTTAAAGATTCCGCTCATACCAGAGCAATGGACTTGCTTAAGATCGTTGGATTAGCTGATAAAATTCAACAATATCCCGGGCAACTTTCAGGTGGAGAATGCCAGCGGACATCTATAGTAAGAGCTTTAATAAACAAACCGGAAATTATTTTAGCCGATGAACCCACAGGTTCACTGGATCAGGAATCGGCAGAACAAATTGGTAACTTGTTATTGAATATAAATAAAGAGCAACAGGTTGCTTTGGTTATTGTTACTCATTCAAGGGAGCTTGCAAATAAAATGGATGTTATATATAAATTGGATAAAGGGAAATTAGTAAAGTGAAAATTCGAAACAAATTGTGAACAAACTTAATTACATATTAAAAAGTTTTGTTTTTTATAAACGGCAACATCTTGCAGTAATATTAGGAACTATAATAAGCACAGCTGTTTTAACAGGTGCACTTATTGTTGGTGATTCAGTGAAATATAGTTTAAATAACATTGTTGAAGCCCGGCTTGGAAATATTCAATTTGTTTTACAATCTCCAGAGCGGTTTGTCAGGGCAGAACTTGCTAAAGAAATTTCTGCAAAATTAAATGTTAATACTGCCCCTGTAATTATGTTACAGGGCGTAGCGACTAATCCGGAGGATGAATCGAGAATAAATAAAACTCAGGTTATTGGAATCGATTCAAGCTTTTGGCTTATTTCTGGAAAACAGATGCCTGCTTTAGCAGAAGACGAAGCTATTATCAGTGAAAATACTGCCAAAAGACTGAATCTGAGCGTCAATGATGAACTAGTTATCAGGGTTGAAAATCGGAGTGTCATTCCAGTGAATTCTCCTTTCAGTATTGAGGATGTTCCTTCCGTTTCACTCCGTTTAAAAATAAAAGCAATTGCGGACGAAAATATTCTTGGCCGATTCAGCTTAAAAAGTAACCAGGTTGCACCTTACAATGTTTTTATATCAAGAGAGTTTTTGAGTTCAAAGCTTGAAATCAGCGGACTTGTGAATAGTATATTAATAGCCGGAGATAATAAATCAACTATTACTTCTGAATTGTTTAATAATGCTGTTTCTGAAACATGGCAGTTAAAAGATGCAGGAATAGAAATAAAAAAAATGGATGACAGAGGAAACTGTGAAATTACATCTGACCGGATATTTATTGACAAACAGATTTCTGCTTCTCTTCTTAAAAGAAAATTGCCAGTAAAAACAATTCTGACCTATTTAGTTAATTCAATTACTTTAAAAGATAAGGCAACACCGTATTCCTTCGTTAGCGCTGTTTCTGAGAATTATTTTGGAAAAGGGATAAATGAAAATGATATAATAATAAACGAATGGTTATCGGAAGATTTAAATGCCCATGTGGGTGACACTGTTGGTTTGAAATATTTTGTTTTTGACGCTCAACAGAATTTAAAAGAAGACAGCAGCCGTTTTGTTGTAAAAGCGATTATACCCACCAGAGATAGTCTTATTAATCGTTCATTAATGCCGAAGTTTCCGGGTTTTGCAAAAGCTGTGAGTTGCCTGGAATGGAATACCAGCATGCCTATTGATATGAAGAAAATTAGGCATAAGGATGAAGACTACTGGAACGAATTTAAAGGGACACCAAAAGCAGTAATTTCAGCTGAGGCCGGAAAAAAACTATGGCAAAACAAGTTCGGTGATTATACTTCGATACGATTTAATGATTCAATAGTTAAAAATAATCTGGATGTTCTAAAATCGATAAATCCGAAAGATTTAAACCTGTCTGTTATTGATTTTAGAAGCAATGGTATTGCCGCCTCACAAAGCGGTGTTGATTTTGGTGAGTTGTTTTTGAGTTTAAGTTTTTTTGTAATCCTTGCCGGAATTATTCTAACTATTATGCTTTATGTTTTAGGGCTGGAGCAACGGAAATTTGAGACTGGCTTGCTGATTAGCCTTGGGTATTCAAAAAGAGATATTCTTACATTCTAAAGTTTCGGTGTTATTAACAATTTGATTGTCAACAACTTAACTCTGTAAAA
>JAVHPR010000103.1:0-5262 GCA_036170695.1 Bacteroidia bacterium | reverse complement strand
CTATTTTAGATTAAAAAACTTTATGGCTTAGCGAATCATTTACTGAAAAACCCAAATTCAAAATATAATAATCTAAAACATGAAAGAATTGTTGTTTGCATGCGTTTTATTTATTAATGACTAATTTTTGTACCGCGCAACCTTTTTCCGTTTTGATTTTAATAAAGTAAATGCCCTCTGGTTCTTCGTTTAAATCAATTTCAGTATTTTGGTTTTTGACTTCAGATTGGTAAACAATTTCTCCAAGCAGATTATAAATTGAAAGTTGATAATTTTCCATAGATGATTGTATATCTTTCATCCGTATTACAAATGTTCCATTGCCTGGATTGGGATATACATTAAATTTGATTGTTCCATAGCTTTCACTTATACCACTTACTAATGAATATTTGAAAAGTACCCCATCATCATAAGCCCCACCCTGACTTGTCATTCCATATAAAAAACTTCCATCAGAAATAAGAGAGCCCTGAGGATATTTTCCGTTGGAAACTCCATCAAAATCAAAAAGTTTTACATATTCTGTTCCATCAGGTTTTATTTTAAAAAGGACTCCAAAATTGTTAATCCCTCCATATCTGGCCATACCATACAAAAAGTTCCCGTCAGAAAATAAGGCTCCCATCGGATAGCCTCCATTTGCAGTGCCTGCAAAATCAAGAAGTTTGGAATACCCTGTTCCATCAGGCTTTATTTTAAATAACACACCACAACCAAAAAACTCACAAGAAGTCTCTGTGCCACCAGTAGAGGTCATTCCATAAAGAAACGTATTGTCAGATATAAGGGATCCCCATGGATGTTCTCCGTTAACTGCGCCATTAAAATCGAGAAGCTTAAAATATCCTGTTCCGTCTGTTTTAATTTTAAAGACTGTTCCAATACCATTTACACCACCGCTGTTAGTCATTCCATAAAGAAATATTCCGTCAGAAAAAAGTGATCCATATGGACCATTTCCGTTTGTAGTGTCTGAAAAATCAAGTAACTTTGAATAAGCACTCCCATCGGTCTTTATTTTAAATATGGTTCCCACACCATTTATTCCACCATGCCCGGTCATTCCATATAGAAATGGGGCTTCAAAGATAAATTCACCATAAGGATCCGCTCCATTTGAAGTACCTGAAAAATCTAACAGTTTGGCATATGCTGTTCCATCGGGCTTAATTCTAAAGATGGTTCCCATATCGTTTGTGCCTCCCCCACGAGTCATTCCATAAAGAAAGGTATCAACAGAAATAAGAGAACTTTGGATGTACTCACCATTCGAGGCACCGGCAAAATCAAGTAGTTTGAAATACTCTGTTCCATCTGTTTTTATTTTAAAAATTGTACCACAACCACCTGAACAAGAACCTGTGCCTCCAATGCCCGTTACTCCGTATAAAAAAGTGCCATCAGAAATTAATGAGCCCTGTGGACTCTTTCCTTTTGCAATGCCTGAGAAATCAAGTAGCTTAGTATATTGTGAATAGCAAAGATTACAAAAATTAAAAGTGAGGAGTATATTGATGAGAATAAATGTTGTACTTTTTTTCATAGAAATATTGAAATATTATATTTCTCTAAGTTCTTTAAAAAAGAGTTAAAAAACTAACGGTCATGTCAATTATATAATAAGTACGGATAAAGGAGGACGAGTGTTTACGAATGTGCGCGTCCGAAGAGTTAATGTTTTTCTATTACAACACAATTGCCGAATATAAAGCTGATGAAAAAGGCCTGCAACTTTATAATTCTACTGGTACTCTTTAAACATCTCAGTCATTTTTTCTGCTGATATCTGTTTATACTCGCTTGGGCGTTCAAAAATAGAATTATCAATACTTTCTTTCGTAACAGATTTTGCAGTAAATTTCATTTCGATGCCCACTTTTTTCATTTTAAATTCCATTATCACCCCATCAAGCATAAAATAGGGGCTTGCAAAATTAGGATTTTTGATATCCAGTCCTTTGGTATAATAAACATCATAGTCGGCTGGATCCCCTCCTTTATAATGAACACGGGCTTTAAAACATTTATAACCGGCAATTATTTTAGTTTCTTTTGTTGGTATTACTTCTAAATTAAATAATTCGTTTTCCTTTTTTATTTCTGTAATATTTTGAATTACGCAATATTTTTGACTAACTAACCTGACTAATTGGGTAAAGGTTTGAGTTTCAGGATCAGAAATAAAAGATAAGGTCAACATTCCCATTCCTGCGCTCATTTCAGCACAAGATTTATTGTCTTTAAACTTATAGAGCATTTTTGTTGGAGCTAAATCCGCCATAGAATTCTCCGTATCGATGACTTCTGCATCGTAGGTTATCACACCTTCCGAAAGAAAACCTTCATCTACCGCAGGGCCACAACTTACCCATAAAAATAAGTTACTAAAAACGATAAAACAAAAAAATATACGCTTTTTCATTGAATTTTCCTACAATTTTCTATTCACCGAATTTAATTCGCTAAAGATAAAATAATTTATTGATTCAGTAATTTATTTATTTCAAAATTCGGCGATTAGAAAATTTGGTACTGTATTGTAAGCATTTAGCACACAGTTGGCTCATTTTCAAATTTTCAAATTGATTTAATACCCCAAAGTTTTCATCATGGATTTATAACTCTGTTCCTTGGCGAATAAACGTGTAGTAATTTCATCATCTTCATCTCTATCAATAATCACGTGCTTGGGTGCAGGAATCAAACAATGTTGGATTCCACCATATCCACCTAAGGCTTCCTGGTAGGCACCAGTATGAAAAAAGCCCAAATACAATGGTTCTTTTTGTTTTTCAGTTACAATCGGCATATAAACCTGATTTAGATGTGATTCCGCATTGTAATAATCTTCACTGTCGCAAGTTAATCCCCCCAAATTCACCCGTTGATATTCTTTTTCCCAGTGATTGATAGCTAACAAAATAAATTTTTGTTTAATACCCCAGGTATCAGGCAATGTAGTGATAAATGAACTATCAATCATATACCAAAGTTCATTATCATTCTGTTTTTTTATATCTACAATTGAAAATAATGTTGCGCCACTCTCTCCAACGGTAAAGCTCCCAAATTCTGTAAAAATATTCGGTTCAGCCACATCACGCCCTTCACAAACATTTTTAATTTTTTGAATGATTTCATCCGCCATATATCCATAATCATAATGAAATCCTAAAGAAGTACGAATCGGGAAACCGCCACCAATATCTAAGGAATCCAGGCTTGGGCAAACCTTCTTTAAATCACAATACACATTAATACATTTGGTTAATTCAGTCCAATAGTATGTTGAATCTTTTATACCGGTATTGATAAAAAAATGGAGCAACTTCAACTCACATTTTGAGCTATTTTTAATTTGGGTATTATAAAACTCAATAATGTCGGCTTGCCTGATTCCTAAACGGGATGTATAAAATTCAAATTTGGGCTCTTCGTCAGTAGCTACACGTATTCCTACCTTAAACTTTTTTTTACATAGTTTCTCCAATTTTGGCAATTCGTTTTTGTTATCCAAAATAGGAATGGCATTAACGAAGCCTTCATTTACTAATTCACTAATATATTTCAGATATGCCGGACGCTTGTAACCGTTATTAAGAATATAGGTATCCTTGGAGATTTTTCCGGAATTATATAAGGAACGTACAACAGGGATATCGAATGCCGAGGATGTTTCTAAATGAATATCATTTTTCAGAGCTTCTTCAAGCACAAAAGAGAAATGAGAACTTTTGGTACAATAACAATATGTATATTTGCCTTTATAATCAGCTTTTGCAATTGCCACATTGAAAATTTTTTTGGCTTTTTGAATTTGAGAACTTATCTTTGGTAAATAAGAAATTTTTAATGGAGTACCATATTGTTTAATAATATCCATCATGGGAATATTATTAAAATGAAGTTCACCATCTATTACGTCAAAACCTTCTTGTGGAAAATCGAATGTTTGTTTGATTAAATCACAGTATTTGTTTTCCATTTTTAAATAAAATTGTGGAGCTGTCTATATTTTTGCAAATGTATTAAAAAAAAATTCACAATTTAGAATTCACAATTTAGAATTATACCACTATTTCAATTCTTAATTATTAATTCTGCATTCTTAATTAATTTATAATAAAATGAAAAGTGTAAAATTTATTGAAGTAAAATCAGAAATTGGAGCAGGTACCCGCGGTGCAAGTATGGGCATTGATGCTATAAAAATTGCCGCTTTAGACTATGGAAGCAATATGTTCAAACAAATTGAGTCGTTTGAAATAAAAACTGAAAATCAATTATTATTTGAGCCTCCTAAGTATCCCTATGCAAAGCGTATTGCAGGCATTTCAAGCATTTGTGAACGATTGTCAGGAGTTGTTTCACAAACATTAAAGAAAAATGGCTTTCCTATTGTATTAGCAGGTGACCATAGTACCTCAATTGGAACAATTGCAGGAATTAAAATGGCTTATCCTAAACAAAGATTAGGTGTGATTTGGATTGATGCACACGCCGATATCCATAGTCCTTATACCACTCCAACTGGCAATATGCACGGCATGCCTGTTGCTGCTTCTTTAGCTGAAGATAATATTGCCAACAAAATGAATAAACCTGACAAGGACACTATTGATCTTTGGAATAAATTAAAAAAGATTGGTGGTGTCCCTCAAAAAATAAATTACAAAGACATTGTATTTATTGGCGTCCGCGATGTAGAGCCTGAAGAAACCTACCTGTTGAAAAAAAATAAAGTAAAAACATTTACAACGGCAGAAGTAAAACGTAACGGTGTAGAAAAAATAGCACGTGATGCTTTAGCTCACTTAACACATTGTAACTTAATTTATGTTTCATTTGATGTGGACTGTATGGATTCATCTATTTCTAAAGGCACGGGAACACCTGTTCGCAACGGGATTACCGAAAAAGAAGCTGGTAGTCTATGTGTACGTTTAGTACAAAATGAAAAAGTATGTTGTTTTGAAATTGCTGAAGTTAATCCTACACTCGATAAAGAGAATTTGATGGCAGAAAACACCTTTGAAATCTTACAGAAAGTAGTGAGTCAATTAACTTACTAAAATATTCAAATAATTATTTTGATTCTGCGACATTCGCTAACCTCCTACTATCAGGACTTACAGCAATACGAGTGATGTTGGTGATTGTCTGAGACTCTGGGCAGATAATATACAATTGAAAATATTCTAAACGAAACTAGTGTCAAGTCAAGTTTGTTTTGTCGCATTGTTGGTCATTCCGAACTTG
>JAVHPR010000102.1:0-22500 GCA_036170695.1 Bacteroidia bacterium | reverse complement strand
TAAACGCCTAAAATCAATGAATTAAAAATGCGCTCTAAGCGTATATACCTATTAAAATATTTTATTTCGTCAGACTGGTTTTTGAATTTGTATTTTAAAATAAAGAGCTGAAGCCTTTCATAAGATTTGGCAATTAAAACATACGATTCTTCCGCTCGTTTTTGTATTACATCATGTTCGGCATTGACAAATTGTAATTGATCTTCGATATCACTTAACAATTTAGTGTAGAAATCTTGCATAATTTATGGTGAGCCGGGAGAACTAATAATCACAGCCTTTTTATTGTTTCAAAACAAGATTTATCATTCTACTATCTAAATTCGTAAATCTGAATCATTTTAAGGTGATTAATGCAAAGCAAAGCCCTTGCATAGAGCGTTAATATTTTAATGCGCTTTACTCACCTCTGCATCAATCACTGCAATAGCTACCATGTTTATGATTTCCCTGACAAAACAATGGAATGAATACTCAAAAACACAATCTCAATGCAAATTGTGTTTTTTGAGTTTCATAAAATGCTGATTTTTACTATTTCATATTCACCGCAAAATACTCACGGTTCATCCGTGCAATATTTTCTAATGAAATTCCTTTTGGACATTCAACTTCGCAAGCACCCGTGTTTGTGCAACTTCCAAATCCTTCAGCATCCATCTGGGCAACCATGTTTTTTACCCTTACTGTTGCTTCTATTTTTCCTTGCGGTAATAATGCAAATTGCGAAACTTTTGCCGAAACAAATAACATGGCAGAAGCATTTTTACATGTTGCTACACATGCGCCACATCCAATACAAGCTGCTGCATTGAAAGATGCATCGGCATCCCCCTTAGCAATAGGCAAACAGTTTGCATCCTGTGCAGTTCCGGTATTTACAGAAATAAAGCCACCTTTTGATTGAATTCTTTCAAAAGCGGTGCGGTCAACAGTTAAATCTTTTATCACGGGAAATGCTTGTGCTCTCCAAGGTTCCACCACAATAGTGTCGCCATCTTTAAAGGATCGCATGTGCAATTGACACGTTGTGATACCTGTTTTTGGTCCATGTGCACGTCCATTAATAACCATGCTGCACATTCCGCAAATGCCTTCACGACAATCATGATCAAACACAATCGGATTTTCATTTTTACTTACCAATTGTTCGTTCAATACATCAAACATTTCAAGAAATGACATATCAGGTGAAATATCTTTTACAGGATATGTTACCAATTGACCTTGTTCTTTCGCACTGTTCTGACGCCAAATCTTTAGCGTTAAATTCATATTTCCGTGACTCATATTTTTTAAAATTATGTGATTTGAAAATTATTTTACCAGTTTTAAAATTGGCACTTTTTTTCTAATTATAAAATTACTTATAACTCCGTTGAGCAACTTTAATTGATTCGAATTTTAATTCTTCTTTATGCATTTCGTAAGTGTAATTTCCTTTGTATTCCCAAGCGGAAACGTACGAGAACTCATCATCTTTGCGCAATGCTTCGCCATCTGCGGTTTGTGATTCAATTCGGAAATGGCTGCCACATGATTCGGTACGATTTAAGGCATCCAAACATATCAATTCTCCCAACCCAAGGAAATCCGCAACACGTCCTGCTTTTTCCAACTCAGGATTCATTTCATTTGCTTTTCCTGTAACACGTACATCTTTCCAAAATTCATCGCGCAATTGTCGAATTTCCTCGATCCCTTCTCTCAACCCTTTTTCGTTACGGGCCATTCCACATTTCTCCCACATAATTTTTCCTAATCTTTTATGAAAATGGTCAACCGATTTTGTTCCTTTTATTGCGAAGAATTTATCAATTTGTGCTTGCACTTCATTTTCAGCAGCAACAAATGCCTCATGAGTTAATGGTATTGGTTTTACAGCTATTTCCTTAGCTAAATAACTACTAATTGTATAAGGGATAACAAAATATCCATCGGCTAAACCTTGCATCAATGCGGATGCTCCAAGTCGATTTGCTCCGTGGTCAGAGAAGTTTGCTTCCCCTAAACAATAGAGTCCTTGAACGGTTGTCATTAAATTGTAGTCCACCCATAGTCCACCCATTGAATAATGTGATGCAGGATAGATACGCATCGGAACCTGATAAGGATTTTCACCGGTAATTTGTTCGTACATGGCAAATAAGTTACCATATTTTTCTTCTATTACTTGTTTCCCAAACTCTTTTAATTGTTCGGCTGTAGGATTTTCGACACTTAATTTTTTAGCTTGTATTTTACCAAAACGTTCAATCGCTGCTTTGAAATCAAGATATACTGCCATTTTTGAAGCCCCAACACCATGTCCATCATCACAACGTTCTTTCGCCGCGCGTGATGCAACATCACGCGGAACTAAATTTCCAAATGCAGGATATCTGCGCTCTAAATAATAATCTCTTTCTTCTTCAGGAATTCTGTTTGCTTTGCGGGTATCGCCTTTTTTTTCCGGAACCCAGATGCGGCCATCATTTCTTAACGATTCGCTCATCAAAGTTAATTTTGATTGATGGTCTCCAGATACAGGAATGCAGGTAGGATGAATTTGATTGTAACAAAGGTTAGCAAAGAATGCTCCTTTTTTATGGGCTTTCCAGGCAGCAGTTGCATTACTGCCCATCGCATTGGTTGAAAGATAAAATACATTGGCATAACCTCCTGTACATAATAATATTGCGTGACCAAAATGCCGTTCTAATTTTCCCGTTACTAAATTTCGTGCAATGATACCACGTGCTTTATCATCTATTTTTACTATGTCTAATAGCTCATGGCGAGCGAACATCTCAACCGTTCCTAAACCAATTTGACGTTGCAAAGCACTATACGCTCCCAATAATAATTGTTGCCCGGTTTGTCCGGAAGCATAAAACGTGCGTTGTACCTGTGTTCCACCGAATGAACGATTGCTTAACATCCCTCCATATTCACGCGCCAAAGGAACACCCTGTGCAACACATTGGTCAATAATGTTATTACTTACTTCGGCCAAGCGATATACGTTAGCTTCGCGAGCCCTGTAATCACCACCTTTAATGGTATCATAAAACAAACGGTAAACGCTGTCTCCATCATTCTGATAGTTTTTTGCAGCATTGATACCTCCTTGTGCAGCAATAGAATGTGCTCTACGGGCTGAATCCTGAAAACAGAATACTTTTACTTTGTAGCCAAGTTCAGCAAGTGAGGCAGCGGCAGAAGAGCCTGCAAGCCCTGAGCCAACGACAAGGATTTCTAAATTTCTTTTGTTGGAAGGATTAACAAGTGCAACAGAGGCTTTATATTTTGTCCACTTTTGTTCTATACTTCCTTCGGGAATTTTACTATCTAATTTTGACATATTTGTGAAATTTAAAGTTTAATAAATAATTTATTTGCTCTTCAATTTATTTTATCAAGCCTAAAAACAAAGTAATTGGCATGGATGCAAAAATCAAAGTAATAAAAACTGAATACCAAAATCCAACTGATTGAATACAAGGAGTGTATTTTTTGTTATTTAACCCGAACGTTTGAAACGCTGATTGAAAACCGTGTAATAAGTGGTAAAATAAAGAAACCAGTCCTAATAAATAAACAATTAATATAATTGGATTTGAAAAAACTGTTTTCAAATTTTCAAATGTATTATGATCTTCACCATTAAACACGGCAATTTTAGTAGGAATCCAGAAATTTGCAAGATGTACAATTAAAAACATCAACAACAATGTCCCTAAAAGTCCCATAGAACGTGAATACCATGTGCTGCTAACGGCAGAATTTTGAACCGCGTATTTTTGCGGACGGGCTTTGTTATTTTGCCATGATAAAATTAAGGCTTGAAAAATATGTAAAACAATACCAGCGAATAAACCAATTTCAATAACGCGAATAATAATATTGTGAGCCATAAAACCGGCTGCCACATTAAATGTTGCGCCACTGTCGTTAAAATAAATGCAAGCATTAATACAAACGTGTATTACTAAAAAGGAAATAAGAAACAAGCCTGTAAAGCCCATTAGGAATTTTTTTCCGATCGATGATTTCAAAAAAGATGAAGAAGTATTGCTCATAATAAGTTTTATTTTAAATTAAATTGAGATTTTGATTTCGTGGGACAAATGTAATACCCACAATGGTTTCTATTAAGTATAAATAAGTTTGATTTAGCCGTAAATTAGAATATTAATTTATTAATATTTGCCTTTGTACTTTATCGCTTTAGCTATTTTTTTTAGCCCAGTTATATAGGCTCCAACACGCATACTTGTTTTAAATTGGACTGATGCATCCCAAACATTTTGAAAGGCAACATTCATTGATTCATCCTGGCGGGTATATACTTCATCAAGACTCCAGTAATATCCGCTACGATTTTGCGCCCATTCAAAATAGGATACAGTGACACCGCCGCCATTTGCCAATATATCAGGAACAATAGTAATGCCTTTGGCATTCAATATTTTATCAGCATCAGCAGATGTAGGCCCATTAGCTCCCTCAACAATTAATTTAGCCTTTATGTTCGGCGCATTCTCAGCCGTAATTTGGTTTGCGGTGGCAGCAGGAACCAAAATATCTACATCCAAGGTTAGTAATGCCTCTTTTGCTATTTCCACAGAGCCACCACGAGCATACCCCTTTAAAACACGGTCATTAGTGGCCCAAAATTGTGTCATTTTATTTAGGTCGATACCATCCTTATTATAGAAAGCAGCTGTATGGTCTGACACCGCAACAATTTTAATTCCTTTAGCTGCTAATAATTTTGCAGCACTCTGCCCTACGTTGCCAAAGCCTTGTATAGCAGCAGTTGCGGACTTTTTATCCATGCCTAATTTTTTCATGGCGGCCAATGTTGCCACCATTATTCCACGGCCTGTAGCTTCTTCCCTACCTTTTGAACCTCCTAATGTTAATGGCTTTCCAGTAACTACACCCAATTCCTGATGACCTACTATTTTAGAATATTCATCTACAATCCACGCCATTTCTCTTTTACTTGTATTCATATCCGGCGCAGGAATGTCTTTATCAACCCCGAATACATCTTTCATCGCAAGTGTATATGCCCGTGTCAGACGTTCTAACTCGCCTTCACTCATTTTACGAGGGTCACATGTTATACCTCCCTTTGAACCACCATAAGGTAAATTAGCAATGGCGCATTTAAAGCTCATCCAAGCAGATAATGCTTTCACCTCATCAATATCAACATCCATTGAATAGCGAACTCCACCTTTTGATGGACCCAATTGAGTTGAATGAATGATTCTGTAACTCTGAAAAACTTCCATTTTTCCATTGTCCATCATTATGGGCAGACTTGCAACAACAATTTTTTCAGGGTTTCTTAAAATTGATTTTACATTATCGTCCACTTTGAGAAGTGATGCCGCTATATCAAAGCGGGCTAAAACTTCCTCGAAAAGACTATGTGAAGCAATGTGATTAATTGCAATATGAGCCTTTGGTTGCTTAGACTGTTTAGGTCGTTTAATTTGTTTTTTCATTTTAAATTATGTTTATTTTATTATTTTTTGCGCTTCATTAACGGCAATGGTTACCATGTTTACTATTTCCCTGACCGAACAGCCCATCTGTAAAATGTGTACAGGTTTTTTTAATCCTAACACTATTGGCCCAATAGCTTCTGCCTGACCAATTTCCTGCATGAGTTTGTAGGCTATGTTTCCAGAAGAGAGATCAGGAAAAATTAATGTATTCACTTTTTTATCAATCAAATCAGAAAATGGAAACTGTTCCTTTAGTAAATCATTATTCAGAGCAAAGTTGGCTTGCATCTCACCATCCACAATCATTCCCGGATAGTTTTTGTGTAGAATATCAACAGCTTCCCGTACTTTGTTGGGGACTTCTCCTTCAGCAGAACCAAAGTTGGTATAAGATAATAATGCAATGTGGGGATTGACATTAAATTGCTTTACTGCTTGTGCTGTAAGGAGGGTAATATCGACCAAATCTTGTGCGGAGGGATTTACATTCATAGTAGTATCCGCAAAAAAGAAAGGTCCTTGCTTGGTAAGTATAATATACATTCCGGCAGCTCGCCTTACACCTTCCTGTGTACCTATTATTTGCAAAGCCACACGAATAGTATCTTCATATTTTCGTGTAATGCCAGAAATCATTGCATCCGCTGCTCCAGTTTCAACCATCATGGCTCCAAAATGATTACGCTCGCGCATGATTTTTCTAGCTTCATATAAGGTAAATCCTCTTCGTTTCCGTTTCTGAAAAAACTTATCAGCAAATAAATACCTGCGTTCTTCTTCTTCCTTACTTCGCGGATCAATAATCGCTATGTCCTGCAAATCGAGACTATATTCCTCAATCAATTGTTTAATTCGCATTGGGTCTCCCAAAAGTATTGGGAGTGCAATACCTTCGTCTTTTACTTGCTGCGCAGCTTTTAAAATTTTATAATGATCTGCTTCTGCAAATACTACACGTTTAGGATGTTGTTTCGCTTTCGTTGTAATAAAGCGAATAAGTTTGTTGTCTAAACCAAGACGATTAATAAGTTCCTGCTCATAGGCTTCCCAATCCGTAATTATTTTCTGTGCCACTCCTGATTGAATAGCAGCCTTTGCTACAGCAGGTGTTACCTTATAAATCAAACGGGGATCAATTGCTTTAGGAATAATGTATTCTTTGCCAAAGGTTAAATTTCTTGAACTATACGCCAATCCTACCGAATCGGGAACGGGTTCTTTTGCTAAAGCTGCAATAGCATAAACAGCGGCAAGTTTCATTTCTTCGTTGATCTTTGTAGCTCTTACATCTAACGCTCCACGAAAAATATAAGGAAAGCCCAATACATTGTTCACTTGGTTTGGGGTGTCGCTTCTGCCGGTTGCTAAAATAATATCTTTTCGAGAAGCAACAGCTTCTTCATAAGGAATCTCAGGATTAGGATTAGCCAGTGCAAATACAATCGGGTTTCTAGCCATGCTTTGTACCATTTTTGCATTCACTATATTACCCTTTGATAAGCCGATAAAAACATCTGCATCTTTCATCGCATCTTCAAGTGTTTTCACTTTTGTTTTTACTGCGAAAAACTTTTTGGTTTCATCTAAATCAGTACGATCAAGCGAAATTGCTCCTTTGCTATCGAGCATTAAGATATTTTCTTTTTTTACACCTACACTGATATATAGTTTTGAGCAGGAAATTGCAGCCGCGCCTGCACCGTTAACTACAATCTTGACTTTAGAAATATCTTTTTTTGCAATTTCACAGGCATTGATAAGTGCTGCGGAAGATATGATGGCTGTACCGTGCTGGTCATCGTGCATCAGAGGTATGTTCAATTCCTCCTTTAATCTTCTTTCAATCTCAAAACACTCAGGCGACTTTATATCTTCCAAATTAATTCCTCCGAAAGTGGGGGAGATGGCTTTTACAGTGTTTATAAATGTATCAATATCAGTTGCGTCCACTTCAATATCAAACACGTCAATATCTGCAAATATTTTAAACAACAACCCTTTTCCTTCCATTACAGGCTTAGATGCCAATGCACCGATATTTCCCAAGCCCAAAACGGCTGTACCATTTGAAATTACTGCCACTAAATTTCCTTTCGCAGTGTATTTATAAACATCTTCCGGATTCTTCTCAATTTCCAAGCACGGCTCAGCAACTCCCGGGGAGTACGCCAGCGCGAGATCATGCTGAGAACTGTATGGTTTGGTAGGAACAACTTCTATTTTACCCGGCTTTCCCTGTGAGTGATAGTCTAAAGCTTCTTGTTTTTTTATTTTTGACATAGTGTATTTTTTTATTAGTGATTAATCAAGTGTTACGGACGAGACAACCAGTGTATAAATACCAGAAGCTGCTATCAAAAATCCTATTGTTCCTCTCAGCTCGTTGATGACTTCTGAAACGGTTGCGTAGTTATATTTGTGGTTCATTAATTTGATTTTTTTACCAAGCCAACTATTTTACTGTATAATAGTTTTTCGTCAATAGGTTTTGCTACGTGATCATTCATGCCCACAGCTTTGCTTGTTTCAATTTCTTCAGAGGTAACATCGGCACTTATAGCGATAATGGGGATTTTAGAATTCAATGTGTTACGAATGTAATTGGTCGCTTCCAATCCGTTCATAACAGGCATCTGAATGTCCATTAAAATAATATCATACGATTTAGTTTGTAATTTTTCGATAGCAATTTTTCCGTCAGCGGCAATATCGTGTTCAAAGCCGAAGTCATCCAACATAAGTCTTATCAATAATTGATTAAGTAGATTGTCTTCCACCACTAATACTTTTATTCCCTTAATTTCCGGGTCCAATTCTACTATTGCTGTTTCTAATTCAACTTTATTTTTTGTTTTTTGAAAACTTAATATAAAACTAAAAGTTGAACCCTTACCAATTTCACTTTCTACTCGAAGGCTTCCACCCTGCCGTTCTACTAATTGTTTAACAATGGCAAGCCCTAATCCCGTTCCTCCAAACAACCTTGCAGTGTTGCTTTTTGCCTGTTGAAAGTTTTTAAAAATATTTTCCAGCCCTTCTTTGGACATACCAATTCCCGTATCGGTAACCATAAACTCAAGTGTTACTTTTTTTTCATCTTCATTCAGCAAATGAGCACTTACAGTAATTTCCCCTTTTGTTGTAAACTTTAGCGAATTACTCAACAGATTTAAAACAATTTGGTGCAACCGAGCCGGATCGCCTATCAATACCTCAGGAATTTTATTGTCGTATTCTTTAACCAACTTTATGCCCTTTTCCAGAGCCTTTGTCTCAAAGAAAAAGAGCATAGCTGATATTGATTGAGCTATTTTAAAAGGGATTTGTTCAAATGATATTTTACCCGCATTTACTTTTGCCAAGTCTAGTATGTCGTTAATAAGCACAATTAATGCATTGCCACTCGTATTTATTGCAGATAAATATTCTTTTTGTTTTTTCGACATATCTGTTTTCAGCAACAGTTTTGTAAATCCTATAATGGCAGTCATTGGTGTGCGAATTTCATGACTCATGTTCGCCAAAAATTGCTGTTTCGATTTCACTTCATCTTCAGCTATTCGTGTGGCTTCTTCTGCTTTAATTTTTGCTCCCTCTGCAATCATTTTAGCATCCGACAATTCTCTTGAAATTCTTTTTTGCTCGGTAACATCACGGGCTGCTGCAAAAATGCCAAGAACCTTACCTTTATCATCTTTATAAACGGAAGCATTGTATAACACATCTGTTAATTTTCCGTTTTTATGTTTTATTGTTAACTGATAATTTACAACACTATCTTTTTCAAAAACCTGAAGATAACCTTCATGTGCTTTTTTAGGCTCTGTAAAATAATTTGAGAAGTTGGAGCCAATCATTTTTTCACGTGGAATACCTGTAACTTTTACCGATGCCTCGTTCACATCTGTAATCTTCCCATCTGCACTGATGACAACGAAAGGGTCTAAGCTGGCTTCTAACAAGCTTCTTGCATATTGAGTTGTTGTTCCCATTTTATTTTACACTATCGTTTTTTATTTTATAATTTGTAATTTGTCAAGTATTTCAGTTGAAATAGTGTCTATGCAAACGCCATATCCGATAAGCAAAAATCCTTTTTTCCCTGATCGGGTTTCTATGGCATAAACGGTGGCTTCATCGGCAGGGACGGGATTCCCTTCATAACGGTATATCTCCACTATTTTAAATTCTTTTGCTTTAAATTTTTCGTGATGACAAGCGATACAATTTTTTTCTAAATTAAAATCCAAAGTAAACCCTCGATGTTTAAGCTCTTTTATTGCTTCGGAGGAGGTTGGGTAGTTATATTTATTTTTCATGATTCTGTTTTTTTATGTGTATTTTTAAAAGAGTTTAGAATTGTTTGTGAAAGTGAGCATCAGCAAATAGCTTTGATATTTTCCTGCTTTTAGTTCATTATCAATTTCACAAAATTTAGTTTGACTTTTAGATTACTGGCAATTTCTGAAAGAAAATCATCTGTACTTAAGTAATGTTCCTTTTGGACATCATTGCCATGAATACACACAGCCAAGTCTTTCGTCATTTTCCCTGATTCAATTGTTTCAACACAAACTTGTTCCAATGTTTTACAAAATGTAATCAATTCTTTATTTCCATCCAACATTCCTCGGAATTCCAAACCTCTTGTCCAGGCAAATATGGAGGCAATTGGGTTTGTGGAAGTAGGATTACCTTTTTGATATTCTCTGTAATGGCGGGTTACTGTCCCATGTGCCGCTTCAGCTTCCATTGTTTTTCCATCAGGAGTAATCAGGACAGATGTCATCAGCCCAAGAGAACCAAAACCTTGAGCAACGGTATCAGACTGAACATCACCATCATAATTTTTGCAAGCCCATACAAAGTTTCCATGCCATTTTAGGGACGATGCCACCATATCATCAATAAGCCTGTGTTCATAGGTTATTTCGAGTTCCTGAAATTTGGCTTTATATTTCTTTTCATATACATCTTGAAAAATATCTTTGAATCGGCCATCGTATTTTTTCAAAATCGTGTTTTTAGTAGAAAGGTATAGTGGCCATTTTTTTAATATTGCCTGATTAAAACAAGCATTGGCAAAACCAATTATTGATTCATCGGTATTATACATGGCTTGGGCTACCCCATCTCCTTTAAAATTATATACTTCGTATGATTGAGCCTTGTTACCATCCTCCGGAGTAAATGTGATGGTAAGTTTTCCTTTCCCTTTAGTAACAAAATCTGTTGCTTTGTATTGGTCGCCAAAAGCATGACGGCCAATGCAAATGGGAGCTGTCCAGTTTGGAACAAGCCGGGGAACATTTTTTATTACAATCGGTTCCCTGAAAACTGTTCCATCCAAAATATTACGAATCGTACCATTAGGAGATTTCCACATTTGCTTCAGGTGAAATTCTTTTACCCGTGCTTCATCAGGCGTTATTGTTGCACACTTAATTCCTACACCGTATTTTTTGATGGCTTCGCCAGCATCTATTGTTACCTGATCATTGGTAATATCACGATTTTCAATGCCCAAATCAAAATATTTAGTATTCAAATCGAGGTAAGGAGAAATTAATTTTTCTTTGATAGATTTCCAGATAATACGTGTCATCTCGTCGCCATCAAGTTCTACTACAGGGTTTTTAACTTTAATTTTTTTCATGATTTATATAGTTAAGATGTTTTTATTTCAAGATTATTTTTTTATCATTAAGAATTTCAGTAATGATTTATTAAGTTTTATCGGTCACTACCCCGAAGCAGAGCTTCGGGGTAGTTCATTTCGTTATTTTCTTTTCAACTTGATTTTAATGCCGTTTCATGATATGTTTTTACGTGAGCACCTAAAAATAATCGAGCGTAAATACGTACCAGTGATATTCCTCCCATAATAAAACATAATGAATTAAAAAAAGCCAAAAGAAATTGGTCTTCACGTAAATGGCTAAATAAAATATCTTCTCCAACGAAAGAAGCTGTAATAGGGAACCCCATCAAGCCCAAGCATGATAGTAAAAACACAAACGAAATTTTCGGATACTCATAGATATGTCCGTAATATTGGTTTAAGTCAAAATAATTAGGTTCGCGTTTTCTTAATTCCTGTAAACAGAAGAACCCGATAAGTCCTGAAATCGTTATACCAGATAGATAAATTAATGAGTGGCTGAAACTATACTGCTCATTAAATGATACAGCAAGAGCAATCCATAAATGATTAAATATTACCAATAACCAGGCTAACCTTGGATATTGTCTTTCAGAAAAAGATTTAAGTACCATTAATAGTGCTATGAAAGCATACAGGTATGGTAAATATTGATGAATCGGTGGAAATATTTTATCTCCTTTAACAAAAAAGAAAACACTTATTAAATAAGCTGGAATAACAAAATATAATACATTCTGATACGTGAGAAAGTCCAATTTTTTTCCAATTTTTTTAAGGGGTTTAAAAATTAGTTTATTTGTAAATGTGTCCAGGTTCCACTCTCTAATACTTAATAGATAGAGAGAATATTTCAGGCGTTTAGGGAAAGAATTTTCTATGATATTCAATGCTTTTGGTTCATAATTATAAAACTGTTCACGTATTAAGTAAGTGACCACGGAAGGTGAAACCAATAGTTGATAGGTTCTTAAAAATGCGTTACCGGCAAAATGAATTAGCGCAAGGTTTTCCAACCCTAAAGAAATTTCTACAAAAATTAATCCAATCTGAGCAATAGAAGCATAGGCAATTTGGGTTTTTATGGAGGATTGAACTCGACTGATTTCTACTGCTACAATGCTTGTTGTTATTCCGAGAATACCAATAAGGAATCTTATACCCAATTGGTGTTCCCAAAAAGGAAATGTTCGGAGCAACAGAAATACTCCAAAATGAACCGAAAGAGATCCATAAAAAATTGCGCTTGACGGGGTCGGTCCCTCCATAGCACGTGGCAGCCAAGAGGAAAAAGGCAATTGCGCAGACTTGGCAGCGGCTGCTAATAAAATCATTACTGAAATAAAAATACCAAGAGATGCATGTCCCTGTAAATGTTCCTGTACTAAATCATAATTCTGAAATTTAGAAAAAACAATATTTTCGTGCCACAAATGGTGGCTAGCCCACATGGCTAATAAAATCCCTACATCCCCTATTCGGTAAATCGAAAACACTTTTACTGCATTACGCACAGGCAGGTAGCGGTTACGATAAAAGGAAATGAGAAGAAAGGAGGACATTCCTATTATTTCCCAACCGATAAAAAGGGTTTCAAAATTCCCTGAGAAAATAGTGAGATTATAACCTAAGTAAAAAAATAAAATAGTGTTAAAAAAGCGTTTGTATCCGCCCTCTCTGTGCATATAATAGCGGCTGTATATTGTAATGAGAAATGTTAGCAACGTTCCCACAAAGAGGTATATTGCAGTGATTTTGTCAAATGTAAAATCAATCAAAAATTCATATTCACTATTTTGATAAATACTTACTTCTTTGTAGTTGAGTGTTGGGTGATTTTGCAAAAGCCAAAATATAATGAAAACAAAAAATGCTAATAAATTACTCCCCGCTGTGTAAAAAGCAATACGAGATAAAACCAATTCTTTTTTTTGGGGGATAAGCAAGCTTATTATAAATCCTGCCAAAGGGATAAAAATAAAAACTTGTATGAGTGTTGTTAGTTCCATAATCAAATTATTGCAGCACAAATGGTTCAATGTTAAATCGTTCCTTTTCTATAATTCCTTCAATATTAATATCCATTTTTAATATACTGGGAACAGGAATGTAATGAGTAAAATTTCCATCCTTGAATCTATAAATCTTTTTTGTTTCAGGGTGTATCGCTACTAAATGAATCCAATCATTGCTAAACCATTCGTAGGTCGAATCATTTTGCTGAAGGGTTTTTATGATAACGTCTGGAAAATGTTCTACAATAACTATTAGACGCAGCGGGTCATGGATTTCAATCATTTGTTCAGGTAATCCTGGACGAAGATCGCCATCAGCACCATTAGCAACTCCTAATAATCCCATTACATTATGCGGTAGCTTTGAGCCAGCTCCTAACTTTTGATTATCAACCCGTGAAAAATAGTATTCTAAATTAATTCCACCACAAACAGGCGCAACTGCTTTTAAAATGCCTAATAAATATTTTCCTTCTGGATCCACTTTGTAATCGAATGAATTGAGAAATGACCGCCTGTCTAAAAACAAATGACTGCTGAGTTCTCTTCTGCCTACAATGCAAAGGGCATTGGTTGCATGATTATATTCTGGACGGGGTTCAAATAAAGATACAGAGCGGAGCTTTACCTTTTCATGAATTACCTCGGCAGACCCGCTATTATCCATTAGTGCAAATCTTCTTGCCCTCTCTTTAGCGTTCCATGTAAGCGCATTAAAAAAAGTATGTTTATTGGTTTCGTGATTGTTTTTATTTTCTGCGGTCAAAATATCTTCGTCAAAAAATTCAATTTCATCACGGGTTGTATCTTGTAAAGCGCCAATAAATTGGACATCTTCAGTAATTTCAATTCCCCTTGTTTTTAAAATTTCTCTTACTTTTTTATGATTGCCCATGCGAGCTGCAACTCTTGCATTAACTGATCCGGGTCTTCCTGAACAAGCTCCGCAGTCGTAACCGGCATAATAAGTATTATTTACACTGCTGGCTCCATGTCCAACAATATAAACAAGAGGTGCAAAGTCTTTTACTAACCCGATACTTTTCAATAGCCCCTCCATACGATCTGCCATTTCTTGAATGGTAAAACCAACCTGAAGCCCATTCACTATATCTTCTGGCGTTTTATTCTCAATGGTAAGAGAAGCCAACCTATCCATGTGACGAAAGGAATAGCTTGTTGCCGGACTTATGGAAGGCCTGAAAATATTGGTAAACAATTTTACTGCCGACCAAAAACCAAGTGTTTGAGAAATAAACCAGCCTCCCGCTAAACCGTGTGTGTGTTTGTTAAAATAGGCATACTTACCATGCTTTTTCCTGTTATTTTCTTCCTTAATTAAATATTTAGGAGTTACTGGCGCGGGGCAAAGTTTCGTATAAAATTTGCCTCCTTTCGGCTGAAAATAAAATTCGACATTAAAAAAGCCAGCTGTTGCATAGGTGCGACATCCTTTGTCAAAATCTTCCAAATATCTTCTCATTGAACATTTTCTGTCATCAATACAAAATATGCTTTCAAACGTTTTTCTGTCCAAGGGGTCATTTTTTTTCGCACGAATATTTGGAATGCCGGCTAAGGCTCTGTCGTAATAAGACCATTCGTAAGCTTCCTGCCAAATAGCCAGTACCTCGAACAATTCGTCTTCATTTACTTTTGCAAAAAGTGCTTGCGGCTTTTGTTCGATTCTCCCCCCCAAAGGAAGCCAGTTTCCAGAAAACTTACTGTCAAGATTATCAATTTCTAAAAGCAATTCAAAAACCATAAAGTCGTAAAGTGATATCTTCTTTTTATCTAATAATGCAGTAGGATTATCTTCTAAAAAGCTAACCATTCCGCTCCATCCAGGGTGTGCAAATTGTTGGTCAAATAAATACTGTTCAAATAAAGATTCATCTCCGATAAGAATTTGCAATAGCTTTTCGATTTTACATGTAGGATCAAGCAATAGCTTTTTTACCCTTTTATTTTTAAAAATTCCTTGAAAGCTATTTTTTTCCAAGTCCCTGATTGAATCTAAAAATCCTTTGCCCGATATAGGGAAACTTCTAATGGCAATCCCTTGATCTAAATAACTGCCAATTATTCTGAATAAAATAGGATGTATTTCTTTGGAGAGGTTAATATGATAGATGTTTTTCCATTCATTTCTAAGTTTTCCTATTCGTGGGTTGACATTCGTATTGTACTTTTTCTTTAAAAGATTGGTTCGCCATAAATCAATGTTGTTTTGCCCCTTTCGCTCAACAATTACTCGATTTAGGTTCTGTGCATTGATTTTCTCACCTTTAAATAATTGGCGATATTCATCTAATTGCAAATAGGTTTTATACCCAAAAATTTCAGTTGCTTTATGCAGGCCTGCATGAAATTTATCATGCTGAAAAGCGTGCAACGTATTATGGTGAATGAAATCTTTTAATGGAGCCTGCGCAGGTAAAAAGTGCTTGAGCCTGTGTATTACTTCATTTTCATTGTAATTATTGGAACTATTCATAAAATATTTTTGTTGTATTAAAATCCGTTTTTATCACTCGCAAAGCTTCCATAAGGTTGCGCAGCTTTTCCTTACTATGATTTTGCCGTAGCTGAAAATTCACATCTGATTCCAGCAAATGTAAAAAACGTGTCAGCTCACTGTTAGTGCCCTTAAATCGGCTTTGCATTAAATCGCCCATCAAAGGCTCAATAGTTAAACTATCTGGAGATTGAAGTATTACTTCCATTAAGTTTTTTTTGAACATTAACATGGTGATTGATTTATCTTAAAGTTGTTTCTGATAAGTGTAATTTATTTTGTTTCATTGCAATTTCTTCCATCGAAATACAGGAACAAACCAAATTCCGGTCACCGTAAGCATTGTCTATTTTGCTCACACTTGGCCAGAATTTATTATTCTCTACCCATTTTAAAGGAAATGCTGCTTTTTGCCTGCTATATGCTTTGTTCCAGTTATCGCTTAAAAGCATTTTTGAGGTATGCGGCGCATTTTTAATCACGTTATCTGCCTTATCGTATTTCCCTGAAGCAATCTCACCTATTTCTTTTTTAATGGAAATCATCGCTTCACAGAAACGGTCAAGTTCTGCTTTACTTTCACTTTCGGTAGGTTCTATCATTAACGTATCATGTACGGGAAATGAAATGGTTGGGGCGTGAAAACCATAATCCATCAATCGTTTACCAATATCACCCACTTCAACATTTGCATTTTTTTTAAATGCGGTACAATCCAAAATCATTTCATGCGCACAAAAACCATTTTTACCGGTATATAAAGTTGGATAATAGTCCTTGAGTTTTGTTTTGATATAATTAGCATTTAAGATGGCTGTTTTTGTTGCCAGCGTCAAACCTTCGCCCCCCATCATTTTTATATAACCATAAGAAATCAGCAAAATCAATGCGCTTCCATAAGGGGCTGCCGATACAGCGGTAATGTGTTTTTCTCCTTTGGATTTTAACTGTGAATGTGTAGGCAAAAAAGGAACAAGATGTTTTGCAACACAAATTGGTCCCACACCAGGTCCTCCTCCTCCGTGCGGTATTGCAAATGTTTTATGCAAGTTAAGATGACACACATCTGCACCAATGTTGCCGGGGCTTGTTAAGCCAACCTGTGCATTCATATTTGCACCATCCATATAAACTTGTCCACCATTATCGTGAATTATTTTTGTAATATTCTTGATTCCTTCTTCATAAACCCCATGTGTAGAAGGATAAGTAACCATTAAACAGGAAAGATTTTCTTTGTTTTCTATTGCTTTTGTTTTTAGGTCAGAGGCATCAATATTGCCTTTTGCATCACATTTCACAATTACAATTTTCATCCCTGCCATTGCTGCTGATGCTGGATTAGTGCCATGTGCAGACGAAGGAATAAGAACCACATTGCGTTGTTTGTTTCCCATTGAAATATGATACGCCCGTATTACCATTAATCCGGCATATTCCCCCGAAGCACCGGAGTTTGGCTGGAAACTCATAGCAGAAAATCCTGTTATTTCGCAGAGGTCTTTTTCTAACTCCTCAATGATTGCCTTGTATCCTAATGCCTGATTAAGCGGAACAAATGGATGGAGGTTTGCAAATTCAGGCCAGGTAATAGGTAATAATTCGGATGCGGCATTCAGTTTCATCGTGCAAGAACCCAATGAAATCATACTGTGTACAAGGGATAAATCTTTATTTTCCAATCGCTTGATGTAACGCATCATTTCAGTTTCGCTATGATAATCATTGAAAACAGCCTGTGTTAAATAAGTTGACGTCCTTTTAAATGGCGAAGATGAAATCAATTCGGATGATACTATTTTCGTATTTTTTGATTGTGTATCTGATATACTTGAAAAAATATTTAAAATATCCTGAACCTCCTTCTTACTGCATGTTTCATCTAAAGAAACAGCAATGTGTTTTTCATCGATATATCTAAAATTTATATGATAATTTTCTGCCATCTGCCATACTACTTTTGCATCTTTTACCTCTACAACAATGGTATCGAAGAATAATTTAGTTTTGATTTTGAAGCCCATATTTCTCAGTTCAAAGGCAAGTGTATAAGCATTATCATGTATATCCTGAGCGATAGCTTTTATTCCTTTTGAACCATGATACACAGCATACATACTCGCCATTATCGCTAATAGCGCCTGTGCAGTACAAATATTTGATGTTGCTTTTTCTCTTTTAATATGTTGTTCACGTGTTTGCAATGCCATACGTAATGCAGGGTTGCCCTCAGAATCGACGGAAACTCCAATTATTCGTCCGGGAATATTTCGTTTGTATTCTTCTTTACAAGCAAAGAATGCAGCATGAGGGCCACCGTAACCCATTGGAATGCCAAAGCGTTGTGAATTGCCAATAACACAATCCGCACCCCATTCGCCCGGAGGAGTTAAAAGTGCAAGTGCCATTAAATCACTTGCTACGCATACCTGTACTTCGATTGATTTGGCAATCGAAATAAACGATGAAAAATCATTTACCTCTCCATTTACATCAGGATATTGAATAAGTGCTCCAAAATAAGTTGCATCAAAATTGAGTTTTGTATGGTTTCCTATAACCAGTTCAATATTGAACGGTGCGGAACGGGTTTTTAAAACATCAATAGTTTGAGGGAAACAATGTTCAGAAACAAAAAACTTATTAGCACCTTTTTTTTGTTTTTCTTTACTTCGGTATCCAAAAAACATAATCATTGCTTCTGCCGCTGCTGTGGCTTCATCTAATAAGGAACAATTTGCCAGAGGCATGGCAGTTAAATCCATAACCATTGTCTGGAAATTCAACAATGCTTCCAAACGTCCTTGGGAAATTTCAGCTTGGTAAGGTGTATAAGCTGTGTACCAGCCCGGATTTTCCAAAACATTGCGTTGAATTACTGCCGGAAGAATAGTATTGTAATACCCTAAACCGATATACGTATGAAAAATTTCATTTTCACTTGCAATGTTTCTCAGATGCTTTTGGTATTGATATTCTGAAAGTCCCTTGCCTATGCTTAAAGGTTTAGCCAGGCGAATGTCAGCCGGAACAGTTTTATCAATTAATTCATCCAATGAAGAAACTCCAATTACTGCTAACATTTCTTTTACTTCAGTTTCGCTTGGACCGTTGTGACGATTAATAAATTTATCTTCTTTCATTTTATATGATTTAGAGGGTTATTTCTTTTGCTTGTTTGTATTTACCTGCCAACAGATTTGTTCTGATTTCTTTGAATACTTCTATTGTCCTATTTACATCTTTTAAAGTATGGACAGCTGTGGGGATTAATCGTAAAATAATCATTCCTTTAGGCACAACAGGATAAACAACCATTGAACAAAATATCTGGTGATTCTCGCGCAAATCGCTCACCAAGGCAGTTGCCTCAGCGATAGTGCCATTGAGATAAACAGGGGTTACAGGTGAGTTGGTATTGCCAATTTCAAAGCCTGCACCTTTTAACCCTTGTTGCAAAGCACGTGTAATTATCCAAAGTTGTTCACGCAATTCCGGTTTCGTTCGCATTAATTCCAGACGCTTTAAAGCTCCATAAACCATTGGCATAGGTAATGCTTTTGCGTAGATCTGCGAACGCATATTATATTTTAAGAATAGTATTGCTTCTTTAGTACTTGCAACAAATGCCCCGATACCGGCAAATGATTTTGCAAATGTTCCAAAGTAAAAATCAATTTCTTTCTGCACGCCTTGTTCTTCTCCAGTTCCAGCACCAGTTTTACCCATACAGCCAATGCCGTGTGCATCATCAACTAACAATGAAAAGTTAAATTGTTTTTTAAGCGCTACAATTTCTTTTAGTTTTCCCTGATCGCCACGCATACCGAATACGCCTTCTGTTATCACTAAAATTGCGCCTTTAGTTTCTTCAACAACTTTCTTAGCACGCTCTAATTGTTTCTTGCAGTCTTCAATATCATTGTGTTTAAACACAAATCGTTTTCCCATGTGTAGTCTCATACCATCGATTATACATGCATGTGATTCTGCATCATACACAATAACATCATGTCTGTCAACAAGACTGTCGATAATCGAAAGCATTCCCTGATAACCGTAGTTTAATAAAAACGCATCTTCTTTTTGAACGTAATCTGCAATATTTGCTTCGAACTCTTCGTGTAATTTACTATTGCCGCTCATCATTCGAGCGCCCATCGGATAAGCAAGACCATATAACCTTGTTCCTTCATTATCGGCTTTTCTTACTTCGGGATGATTGGCTAATCCCAAATAATTGTTGAGACTCCAGACTAATTTTTCTTTCCCGTTAAACATCATTTTATTACTTATTTCACCTTCTAATCTTGGATAGGTATAATAGCCATGTGAATAGTGAGCATGCTCACCGAGCGGGCCGAGCCGTGTTTTTAATTTGTCAAGTATATTCATTTCATTTTGATTTTAGGATTCGTTTTATTACCCACTGATGGCTTGTAAAGTCGGACGCATGAAACTTTTAAAGATTTAATATTTCAATATTTTTATTACTTGAGATTTTTTGCCAAGTGTTCGAATAAAATACATTCCGTCAGATAAGTTTGCAATCGAAACTTTAACGTTACCATCTGTTAAATAGCCACTTTGCACAATTTGACCAAATAGATTCATAATATTATAGTTTATTTTTTCTGATTTATTATTTGTTTTAATAGTAATTTCAGAAGAGCTTGGATTTGGAAAAACAATTAGGTAACTCTCATCGACATTTTTTTTGATACTAGTGGTTGAGTATAATGTATCCTGCACACACCGTACAGAAAACCCGTGCGGCTTCTCGTGATAGAACCTGAAAACATTGGTAGAGTCGAAATCTAAGTGATGATTCCAGGCACTAGTGGGGGATCCTCCTTCCGTAGAAGTCCACCAGTCACCGAACTTACGGAAATTTTCGAATAATCCCTCATAACTGGTGCCTCCGCCCAAGGCTGTGAAACCGCTATTATTTGTTGCCCCTGCATTTGGATATGTCCAGTGTACGGTGCCGGTTTCTTTGAGGTTGCTACCTTCGTTGGTTCCAATATAAACATGATAACCATCCGGTATGGTTGTATATGTGAAAGCCTCCGGGGTGCTGCCAACGTTTCTTTCTAACAATGTCCATTCGTAGTGACTTGGCACATGCCACCCGCAAGGGCAAATGCCCTGTACGGGAGTGTTACAGGCAGGTTGTAAAGAATCCGGACCATTGCAAGCGACCTCTCCATTCATCATCTCTGTCCACTCATATAATCCACCATAAGTGTTACAATTAAAGGGTAAATCATTATAGCAATATTTTTGCGTTCCAGAGGAGTCTTGCCCAGTAGCGATCGAAACATAAGTGCCATAATTCAAATTCTCCGCCATCCAGCATTGGGAACCTATTCGTACAGTATGGTATACTTTAAAATCTCTTGAATCGGTAAACATGCTATCACAAGTAAATGAGTCTGTACATGATTTATAAGCACTCTCCGTGTCCTGTGCTTTAGCGATACTACTTACAAAGAAAAGTGCCGTAATAATTGCAATTATTGTCTTTCCATTGAAAGTCATATTATTACTTATGCCACCTTCTAATCTTTGAAACGTATAATAGCCATGAGCATAATGAACATGATCGACTAATAGGCAGGGCCGGGTTTTTAATTTATCAAGCATGTTCATTTTGTTTTGATTTGGTTTTGATTTGGTTTTGATTTTTTTCGTTTACTTTTTATCATTTTGCTTCCACCATTCAGAAGCCCATCCGGTGAACCTTCCAAGCCCTTTGCTCTGTATAGAGAATAAGGATTCTATTTGCGCATTGATGTTTTCACCGAATTTTTGAGAAAAATTAAGTGCCAGATTGGTATGTTTATTATAAAAATTAAGAATGTCTTTTGTATTATCAATAGTCATTTGGTGCGAAGTTTCAAAATTTTCATGTATCAAATTCAGAATCTTTTCAGGATTATCAATATTAGATTCCTTAATGATATCTACCAATTTGGTGTTAAAATCTACATTCATTTCCATTTGACGGGTATATGAATTGATAATACTGTCGAGAGCATCCTCGGCTAGTTCGACTGATTTTTCAAATGTATTTTTAACTGTTTCGCTGACAGAGTCTTCAATCGACTGCTGGTTAAATTTTTCTTTAATGGAATCAACAATTGTTTTATTGGAATCTAATGCATCGCCAATATATTTGGTGTTTGAAGCAATAATTTCCCGTATTGTTTCTTTTGATTTCTGTGCAGAACCTTTAATGTTGTTTTTAATTTTTTCTGCTTTTTCGTTTAACTTGCTTTTCATGATGTTTGTTTTTATAATAATATTCTTTTTATTCATTTTTGCAGCCCCCCCGAGGCTCTGCCTCGGGGTAATTCATTGTTCTGTACTCACAGCATAAATTTTATTGTTGTTTGCAAATCCTTTAACTGTATGGCAGGATTGCAAATCCAGATCATTTCATAAGCGAAATTTCAATAATATGACACCCTTTCCTATAACAAGCATACCCTTAAAAGAAAATCGCAGCAATAATCAGGGCTATAATATAAAGTATCTTTTGCCATATAAAGGCAAAAAAACGTCTAAAAGCATTGTATGTTTTTTTATGCAGCACAACACTATTTTGCTATTTGTGTGTTTACAAATGGCAACCTAACGACTTTTGCTTTTAAATTTTTATCTCTCACTTTTATAAATATCTCTGCTCCTTCTTTGGCAAAACCGTTTTCAACATATCCCATCCCTATTCCTTTTTGCAAAGTTGGAGATTGGGTTCCTGAAGTAACCTTGCCTATATCCAATCCATTGATATCCTCT
>JAVHPR010000101.1:0-5288 GCA_036170695.1 Bacteroidia bacterium | reverse complement strand
CGTGTTTTGAATGGCTTGGGTGTTGCCATCATTTCTACTTCCAAAGGTGTAATGACCGATAAGGAAGCGAAAACACAAAAAGTGGGTGGTGAAGTATTATGCTTTGTTTATTAATCTTTAGGAGGAAAGAAAAATGTCAAGAATAGGTAAATTACCAATCGCACTTCCAAAAGGGGTTGATGTGAATGTTTCAGATAAAAATGTAGTAACTGTTAAAGGTGCGAAAGGTACTTTAACTCAAAAAGTTGATGCTGCAATTACCGTTAAAAATGTAAATGGTACTATAACTGTAGAACGTTCGACTGAACAAAAACGCCACAAAGCAATGCATGGTTTATACCGTGCCTTAATTGCTTCAATGGTTAAAGGTGTGAACGAAGGATATAAAACTGAACAAGAGCTTGTTGGTGTTGGTTTTCGTGCCGCTAACAAAGGACAGTTATTGGAGTTGACTTTAGGTTTTTCTCATAACGTAGCTTTTGAACTACCGGTTGAGATAAAAGTTACAACCACTACTGAAAAAGGTAAAAATCCAACAATTATATTGGAATGTGCTAATAAACAATTGTTAGGTGCAGTGGCTGCAAAGATTCGTTCATTGCGTAAGCCTGAACCATATAAAGGAAAAGGTATCAAATTCAGTGGCGAAATTTTAAGAAAGAAAGCTGGAAAATCAGCAGGTAAGTAATAAATAAGATGTGAGACATGAGATATGAGAAGTGAGACAAAAAGGACTCTATCTCAAATCTCAAATCTCAAATCTCAAATCTAGATAAAAAATGGCAATAACAAAACAATTCAGAAGAAATAGAATCAAACAGCGCATCCGCAAAGTAGTTCATGGAGAAGCTAATAATCCAAGACTTTCTGTTTTTAGAAGCAATAAAGGAATTTATGTTCAATTGATTGACGATGTTTCCGGTAAAACGCTTTTAGCAGCATCTTCAGCTGATAAAGGAATCGCCGAAGTAAAAGGGAACAAAATTGATCAGGCTAAATTAGTTGGTAAAGCGATAGCTGAAAAAGCCACTAAAGCAGGTATTTCATCTGTTCGTTTTGATAGAAACGGTTATTTGTATCATGGTCGTGTAAAATCATTGGCAGAAGGTGCTCGTGAATCAGGCCTTAAATTTTAATTAGAGATTTTTTGAAATAGAGAATTAGAGATTTTTAATTCAACAAATCATAAAATCACCAAATCAATAAACTAAAAATAATGTCAAACGCAAACATTAAAAGAGTAAAATCAAGTGACATCGAACTAAAAGATAAACTTGTTAGCATTCAACGAGTAACCAAGGTTACTAAAGGAGGTAGGAACTTTACATTTTCAGCTATTGTTGTTGTTGGAAACGAAAAAGGTATTGTCGGTTACGGTTTAGGTAAAGCTAAAGAAGTTACAGATGCTATCACAAAAGGAATTGATGATGCTAAAAAGAATTTGATAAAAGTAGCAATCGTTAAAGGTAGTGTGGCCCATGAACAGCATGGTAAATTTGGTGGTGCGCTAGTATTCTTAAAACCAGCTGCACATGGTACAGGTGTTATAGCCGGTGGTGCAATGCGTGCAGTATTAGAAAGCGTTGGTGTTACTGATGTACTTGCTAAATCAAAAGGGTCATCCAATCCTCATAACGTTGTAAAAGCAACAATGGATGCGTTAATGAAAATGCGTGATGCAGCAACTGTTGCTCAAAACCGCGGTATTTCAATAGAAAAAGTATTTAATGGATAACAGAAATGTTAAATGTTGTATGTTGAATTATTTCATAAGATTACATTTACAATTTAACATTTATAATTTATAATAATTTTTTAAAGATGGCAACAGTAAAAATAAAACAAACAAAAAGTGGTATCAATCGTCCGGAACGTCAAAAACGTACTTTAAGGGCACTTGGCTTTACTAAAATGAACCAAACTCTTGAAAAAGAAGTTACCCCTCAGATTAATGGGATGATTGCAAAAGTTGCACATTTGGTTACAGTAATAAAATAAATAAATAGATTTGAGATATTAGATATGAGATGTTAGTTAATCTCAAATCTCAAATCTCAAATCTCAAATCTTTAAAATATGAATTTAAGTAAATTAACACCGGCAGAAGGATCGGTTAAAAATGCGAAGAAACGTTTAGGCAGAGGACAAGGTTCCGGTAAAGGTGGAACTTCTACTAAAGGACATAATGGAGCTCAGTCACGTTCAGGATATTCTTCCAAAAGAGGGTTTGAAGGTGGTCAAATGCCTTTGCAGAGACGTGTTCCTAAATTTGGATTTAAAAATATTAACCGTATTGAATATCGTGGAGTAAATCTGGATGTTATTCAAATGTTAATTGACGAAAATAAAGTTGATACAATTGACATTGCGTTTTTAATTTCAAAAGGATTAGCTCATAAAAACGACAAGATAAAAGTATTGGGACGTGGGGAGTTAAAATCAAAAGTTGAAGTTAAAGTTCACGCATTTTCAACCACAGCAAAAGCAGCTATTGAAGCTCAGGGTGGAATTGCAGCAACTATTTAATCAACACAGAAATTCGTAATTCGTTAAAATTCGTAATACGTTGTAATGTAGATGAAAAACTTAATAAATACGTTAAAAAACATTTGGAGAATTGAAGATCTTAGGGGGCGTATCCTTAATACCCTTGGATTTATTTTAATTTACCGTTTGGGTTCCTATGTTGTATTACCAGGAGTTAACTCGGATGCTCTATCTCAGGCTAGTCAGGATGCTAATGAGGGAATTGTTGGTTTAATTAATATTTTTGCCGGAGGAGCATTTTCACGTGCATCGGTTTTTGGTTTAGGTATAATGCCTTATATTTCAGCTTCCATCGTGATTCAGTTATTGGGTATGGCTTTGCCTTATTTCCGTAAGTTACAAATGGCAGGGGAGAGCGGACGTAAAAAAATTAATCAGATTACACGTTATTTAACTGTGGTGATTACAATGTTACAGGCACCAGGCTATATTGCTTCTCAGATTTCAAATAAGGTAGGTGTTGTTAATGATCCGAATACATTTTGGTATATTCAATCTGTTTTGATTTTGGTTACCGGAACTATGTTTGTAATGTGGTTAGGCGAAAAAATAACTGATAAAGGTATTGGTAATGGAATATCCCTTATTATCATGGTTGGTATTATTGCACGATTACCATTTGCTTTTGTTTCTGAATTTGGATCACGTTTAGGTTCTGAAGGTGGTGGTTTGATTATGTTGTTAATTGAGCTTGTTTTATTGCTACTTGTAGTTATGGGAACAATTATGCTAGTTCAGGGAGTGAGAAAAATTCCAGTACAATTTGCAAAGAAAATTGTTGGTAGTAAACAATACGGTGGTGCACGCCAGTATATACCGTTAAAAGTAAATGCAGCTGGAGTAATGCCTATCATTTTTGCTCAGGCAATTATGTTTATTCCTTTAACAATTGTTGGGTTTGCAAATTCTGAAGCTTTGACAGGGTTTGTCGGAACATTTTCTAATCATTATGGATTGTGGTACAATATTGTGTTTGGACTTTTGATTATTATTTTCACCTATTTCTATACTGCCATTACTGTTAATCCAAATCAAATGGCAGAAGATATGAAACGTAATGGAGGTTTTGTACCAGGGATAAAACCAGGTAAAAAAACAGCTGAATTTATTGACATTATAATGTCTAGAATTACGCTTCCGGGTTCTATTTTCCTTGCTTTTGTAGCAATTTTACCTGCTTTTGCTGTAAAATTAAATATTTCTCAGGAATTTGCACAATTTTACGGTGGAACATCATTATTGATTTTAGTTGGCGTGGTATTGGATACTTTACAACAAATTGAAGGTCATTTATTAATGCGCCATTATGATGGATTAATGAAAACAGGAAAAATAAAAGGTCGTTCTTCAATGAGTATGACTACTGCTTGATATGTCAAAAGGACTGTTTTATAAAACTAAAGAAGAAATTGAATTAATTAGAGATAGTTCTTTACTTGTTGGAAAAACTTTAGCAGAGGTAGCTAAAATCATTAAACCCGGAATTACAACTTTATCGTTGGATAAAATTGCAGAAGAGTTTATTAGAGATAACAATGCAATACCTGCTTTTAAAGGATACAGTGGTTTCCCTAACACTTTATGTGTTTCTGTAAATTCACAGGTGGTGCATGGAATACCTGGTAAATATGAGTTGAAAGAAGGGGATATTGTCTCGGTAGATTGTGGAACTGTTAAAAATAAATATTTTGGCGACTCGGCATACACCTTTACAATTGGTGAGGTAAAACCTGAGATTTTAAATCTTTTAAGAATCACTAAAGAAAGTCTTTATAAAGCAATTGAAATTGCGGTGGTTGGTAACCGTTTAGGAGATATTGGAGAAGCTGTTCAAACCCATGCTGAAAAGAATGGATATTCTGTTGTTCGCGAATTAGTTGGGCATGGCATAGGACAAAGTCTTCACGAAGCACCTGAAGTTCCTAATTATGGTAAAAAAGGAAGCGGTTTAAAGCTTCAGGAAGGTTTGGTTATTGCGATTGAACCAATGATAAATTTGGGTAAAAAAGCGATAATGCAGGAGAAGGATGGCTGGACAATACGTGCTGCAGATAATTTACCTTCAGCACACTTTGAACATACTATAGCTATCGGAAAAGATAAAGCAGATATTTTATCAAGTTTTGAATATATAGAAGAAGCATTAAAAAATAATTTGAAAATGGCCTAATTTGAAAATGTGCTAATTATTTTTCAAATTGTAAAATTGTAAAATTATTAAATTAAATCTATGGCTAAACAAGCGTCAATTGAGCAAGACGGAATTATTCTGGAAGCACTGTCGAATGCTATGTTTCGTGTTGAGCTTGAAAATGGACATGTAATTACAGCGCATATTTCCGGGAAAATGCGTATGCATTATATTAAAATTTTAACAGGTGATAAAGTGAAAATTGAAATGTCACCTTATGATTTAACAAAAGGAAGAATAACATATAGATATAAATAAAAAACAGATATGAGATATTAGATGTGAGATATTAGAAGTCTCAAATCTCAAATCTCAAATCTCAAATCTAAATAAAAATGAAAGTAAGAACATCAATCAAAAAAAGAAGTGTTGACTGCAAAATAGTTCGTAGAAATGGCGTTTTGTATGTTATCAACAAAAAAAATCCAAAGTATAAACAAAGACAAGGATAAAAATATAGTTATGAGTTATGAGTTAATAGTTAGTAGTTGCCAATGCAAAACAACTTTCAAACTTTGAACTCTAAACTTTGAACTTTAAACTCTAAACT
>JAVHPR010000100.1:0-5319 GCA_036170695.1 Bacteroidia bacterium | reverse complement strand
CACATACTATTGATATCTTATTGACAATCAATTGTTAGTCATGCGGTAGCCCTGATTGAATAAGGGCAATTGAATTCCAAATTCATTATTTTTCTTATATTCGCACGTTCAAAAAAAACAGTAACATTCACATTAATAAATAAAATATGTCAGAAGTAAAACAAAGTCACCCGAAAGCCTTATACCTACTGTTTTTTACAGAAATGTGGGAACGTTTTAGTTATTATGGAATGCGTGGTATATTAATTTTATACCTTACCAAATCTTTAATAGAAGGCGGTTTAGCAATCGATGTGCAAACAGCCTCATTAATTTATGGTTTCTTCACTGGATTCGTTTATTTTACTCCATTAATTGGTGGATGGTTAGCTGATAAATATTTAGGGCAACGAAAAGCTATAACTATTGGTGGTATTACCATGATGATAGGGCAATTTGTGTTATTTTCCATTAATACACAAACCGGTTTATACATGGGATTATTCCTGCTGATTATTGGGAATGGATTTTTCAAACCCAATATCTCTACATTAGTTGGCAGATTGTATTCTAATACTGATCCTAGGAGAGATTCTGCTTTTTCTATTTTTTATATGGGAATAAATCTTGGAGCATTTTTAGCTCCATTAATCGTTGGTCTTTTCTCAGATAATTGGTTTGCAACTAAAGATGCTTCAGGAGTCATTGTTACATATGGTTACAGATATGGCTTCCTTGTTGCCAGTGTTGGTATGTTATTAGGTCAGATTCTATTTAACTTGCTTGCTGCAAAACATCTTGGTGATATTGGAACAAAACCCGCAAAACTTGAAACAGGAAGTGCAGCAGATTTGGCGGCAAATAAACCTCTTTCAAAAGAAGAAAAACAAAGAATGACCGTTATTTTTATTTTAACAGCATTTGTAATATTCTTTTGGGCCGGTTTTGAACAAGCAGGTTCTTCATTAAGTTTATATACTGATAAGTTTATTGACAGAAATGTATTTGGATTTGAAATTCCAACTTCCTGGTTCCAATCGGTAAATCCATTATTTATTGTGGCATTTGCACCTTTTTTCGCCTATTTCTGGACAAGTGAAACAGGAAAAAAATTCTCTACACCAGTTAAAATGGGAATGGGAATGATTTTATTAGGTATTGGATTTTTCTTTATGTTAGGAGCAGTTGCAGAACGGGAAAATCATCCTGAAGATATGGCGTTTAAGGCAAATATCATGTGGCTTGTAATGACATACTTAATTCATACTGTCGGTGAGCTTGCCTTGTCTCCGGTTGGATTATCAGTAGTAACAAAATTAGCACCGGTAAAATACGCCTCCTTAATGATGGGAGTTTGGCTTTTGGCTTCTTTCTTTGCTAATATTATAGGTGGATTTGTAGCTTCTTATGTTGAAAGTATGGGAGCATTTGCAATATTCAGTACAATAGCCGGCTTCGTAATATTTTTAGGCTTGATAATGATTATTTTAAAGAAACCTATTCTGAAAATGATGCATGGTGTAAGATAATCACCATAAATGATTTCTGAACGGGTCGAACATTATTCAATGTTTGACCTGTTTTTTTTCAAGATTTTTTTATTTATCCGATATGATTAAAAAAGTATTTATCGCGTTTGGTATTGCCTCCATTGTTATAATTGCTTCAAGCTTTATAATTAATATTCAAGCCCCTGCCGAAGAGTTGAAAGGACCTGTTCATTGGATCACATTTAGTGAAGCTGTTGCATTGCAAAAGAAAGTCCCTAAGCCAATAATGGTGGATGTTTATACCAGTTGGTGCGGACCTTGTAAAATGATGTCGGCAACTACTTTTGGTAATGAAATTATAGCAAAATACTTAAACGAACATTTTTATCCGGTAAAATTTAATGCCGAAACACGTGATTCGGTGGCTTTTAATGGTATAGTTTTTAAAAACAATAATCCACCCGAAACCAAACGTCCTGTGCATGATTTTGCTATTTCTATTTTAGATGGTAAACTCTCCTATCCTTCAGTTGTTTTTTTAGATGCAGATATAAAACGCATACACACAGTTGTTGGCTTTTATCAGGCTCCCCAGTTTGAACCCCTGATGAAATTTTTTGGAAGCGCCAAATACAAAACTATGAAGTATGAGGATTTTCAAAAAACTTTTGTTGGGGAAGTGAAATAGTAGGGAATAGGGAATAGGCAATAGGCAATAGGGAATAGTTAATAGGGAATAGTTAATAGGGGATAGTTAATAGGGGATAATGCCAATCAAGGGTAGAAATATATATTGTGTGTGTAGGTCATGCTGAGCCTGTCGAAGTATGCGGGCAAGCCATCGCACACCCTTCGACACACTCTGGGTGACAACACACAATTTTGGAAAAACCAACCCTGGATTTGCATTAATAAGTGAGATATGAGATTCTTGTAAGGTGAAACCTAAGCGTAATTATGTAGAAAGAAAAATAAATATAATTTAATATATCCACAACCATATTAACGAATTGCAAATTTGCAAATACTCAAATCTAATATCTCAAATCTCATATCTCATATCTCACATCTAATATCTAATATCTTAATACTCAAATCTATCAATATGAAAAAAAATCTCATTCTATTTACAAGCATTATCATTTTTTATTCATGCGCTAATGATAAAAAAGGAACTGGCGATAACGCCAATAAAGGGATACAGGATAGTGTTCAAACCTTTCTGGATGCCTATAATAAAAAATACCAGGAACTGAATATTGTTGCGAATGAAACTTCGTGGATGACTCAGACACGTATAATAGAAGGCGATTCAACAAATGCAATTGCTAATAATAAAGCTCAGGAAGCCTATGCGGAATATACTGGAAGTACCGCAATAATTGAATCTGCAAATAAATACCTCGCACAACAGGGCAAATTGACTCCATTGCAGGTAAAACAATTAAAAAGTATTTTATACAAAGCAGCCAACAATCCTGAAACGATTAAGGACGTTGTAAAAGCACGTATCAAAGCCGAAACAAAACAATCTGAAAATTTATTTGGTTTTGATTTCAAAATTGATGGGAAATCAGTTACTACAAATGATATTGATGGTATTTTATCTTCCGAAAAAAATCTTGACAAACGTAAAAAAGCATGGGAAGCAAGCAAAGAGGTTGGAAAAGGATTGAAAGAAGGATTAGTTAATTTAAGAGACTTGCGCAACAAAACTGTTCAGGGCTTAGGGTATAAAGATTTTTTTGAATACCAGGTTTCTGATTTCGGCATGACCACCAAAGAAATGGTTGATTTACTTCAGCAATTCAATAAAGAATTATATCCACTTTTTCGTGAATTGCATACCTATGCGCGTTATGAATTTGCTAAAAAATATGCTGTAAAAGAAGTTCCTGATTTGATTCCTGCACACTGGTTACCTAATCGCTGGGGGCAGGACTGGACTAGCCTTGTAGATGTAAAAGGTATTAATTTAGATAGCGCCTTGAAACAAAAAGATGCAGATTGGATCATAAAACAAGGCGAACGTTTTTATGTTAGCCTTGGCTTCCCTGAGTTGCCAAAAACATTCTGGGAAAAATCAGATTTATTTCCCGTTCCGGCCGGTGCAAAATATAAAAAGAATAACCATGCTTCAGCCTGGCATCAGGATTTGGATAAAGATGTTCGTTGCCTGATGAGTGTTATTCCAAACAGCGAATGGTACGAAACATCGCATCACGAATTAGGACATATTTATTATTATTTATCGTATAGTAATCCTGAGGTGCCATTTTTATTGAGAGAAGGTGCTAATCGTGCTTATCATGAAGCTTTAGGTAGTTTAATGGGAATGGCAGCAATGCAAAAACCATTCATGGAAAACTTAAATCTGATTCCAAAAAATTCAAAATCAGATGATATGCAAACGCTGTTGAAAGAGGCTTTAAACTATGTTGTTTTTATTCCTTTCAGTACAGGAACTATGAGCATGTTTGAACATGATTTATATGCCGATAACATCCCCGCAGACCAATTTAACAAACGCTGGTGGGAACTTGCTGGTAAATATCAGGGAATCGCTCCTCCAACTGTCAGAGGTGAAGAATACTGTGATGCAGCAACCAAAACACACATTAATGACGATCCTGCACAATATTATGATTATGCTTTATCCTATATTTTACTGTTCCAGATTCATGACCATATATCAAAGAACATTTTACATCAGGATCCACATTCAACAAATTATTATGGGAATAAAGAGATTGGTAAATTTATTGCTGATATTATGAGTCCTGGTGCGAGCAAAGATTGGAGAGAAGTGCTGAAAGAAAAAACCGGAAGTGATTTAAGTGCAAAAGCTATGCTTGAATATTTCAGTCCGCTTATGGATTATTTGAAAAAAGAAAACGCGGGAAGAAAATACACCCTGCCTGAGTTGAAGTAAAACTTTATGGGATATCAATATTAGTGCGAATCAAGGCTTAGGTTTACTCAAATCGTGCGTTGTCACCCTGAGCCTGTCGAAGGGTGTGCGAGGGCTTGCCCACATACTTCGACAGGCTCAGCATGACCAAGGCATACAGCATTAATTTCTACCCTTGATTGGCATTATTAATAAAACTTAAATCTTGATTTTGGTTTTTCAGGATCATCATTGGATGGAGGTTCGGGTGATTTGTTAATATCATCTGAACCTTTTTCTTTTGTTTCTATTTTGGGTTCTATTTTGGGTTGCTCAGAAACAATATTTTCTTCCTCTTCTTTTGGCTCCTTTGTGCTTAACGGTGTTATTTTTTCATAGCTAATATCTGTAAATATTTCCCTGACAGGTACCCGCTGCGTTATTAATTTGGTATTATCATGAAAAAAAACTAAGGCAAATTCAGGATCTTCATCTTCACAAATAAACCTTGTAATGGGACCGAAAAACTCACGGAGCTGAAATGCGTCACAAGTTGGAAGAAAAATACGGAGAACACGTGGATCATAAAAACGGAAATAGAGTTGTAATCCATCTTCGGTTTTAACCATCAGAAATCGTCTGAAATGACGACGAAGTTCATTAAAATCAATAGTTGTTATGCAAAAAATTCCCCATGCCTTTCCCCATCCTGTATTAAGTACCCAATTATAAAATTGCGACTTTTCAATACAATTAAAAAGATAGGGGGCTACTTCTGCAAGATCTTCCGGGTCTTCTCTGAATAATGACACCCCTTCAGAATTTAGCTTCTGAGCAATTGCCATTTCATGCTCCATCCTGGCGGCATCAAGAATTACCGAATAATTAGTGTTAATTGCCATTTTAATTTAAATTGCTTATCTGCTTTAGACATGCTGTCTTTTATTGTTTTGTAATTCC
>JAVHPR010000099.1:0-1081 GCA_036170695.1 Bacteroidia bacterium | reverse complement strand
GGGATATTTGTCGCAAACACAATTATATTGGCGACTGATGAAAAGGTTTGAACATATCATGCCATTTCCTGGAAATTAGTAAATCAATTAATTCTGAATTTCCTTTCTTTGCTTTTTCTTCTTCAATTGTTTTCAGCGCCTTTTCAACATCATTCCCGAATAATGATTTTAAATAAGATATTGGAACACGAGGATTTTCCTCATTGATGGTGCCATCAGCATTTAATGTTTTGGGTAAAGTAGGAGGAATATAATAAACATTGGGTTCTGTATTAAATTCGGGATGCAACGGTAATGCGACTTTCCATTTGTGAACCAATTTGTATACCTGTGAATTTTCATCTTGTAAAAATCCAAAGTGACGTGCTCTTCCGGGACATTGCCTGACACAAGCAGGAGCAACACTCTTTTCTAACCGTGGGAAACAAGCGATACATTTTTGACCTATATTTTTTTCATCATTAAAATAAATACGTTTATATGGACAAGCCATTTGACACATTTTAGTTCCTTTGCATAAAGTATCATCAATTAAAACAGCACCGTCATTTTCACGTTTATAAATTGCTTTTGTAGGGCAAGAAGCCAGACAAGCAGGCTTTGAGCAATGGTTACACAACCTGGGGAAATTAAAATAATAACTGTTTGGGAACTCTCCGGCACCCTGTTCTTCATCCCAGTTAGGCCCCCATTCAGGACGATCACCAATAGGTTTTAGTTGTACATTTCCTTTGTTGCCTTCGTAATGAACTTCCTTAAAATTAAAATTCCATGCTTCCCCAAACTCTTGTTTTGAAGGTAATTTGCCATACACCAGATTGCCGTCCTTCCAGCCTCCACCCATTGTTTCCCAATCCTTGGGCGTTCCTTTCCCGGGCATGGAGTTTACAATATTCCACCACATATGTTCCATCCCTTTTTCATCCGTCCATAGTTGTTTGCAGGCAACAGTGCATGTTTGGCATCCTATGCATTTATTGAGATCTATGACCTGGGCGATTTGTTTGATTTCTTTTTCCATTTAATAAACTGACACTAATTTCACGAATTATTATAATATTATTCTTTTGTACTCAAGAGA
>JAVHPR010000098.1:0-22717 GCA_036170695.1 Bacteroidia bacterium | reverse complement strand
TCATAAGGAGCTAAGATACTATTTTTTTACATGTCTAAAGCAGATAAGCAATTTTCTTAATATGAAGATACTCCTATGCAATTAATTTAATTCAAGTGTTTCTTTGTCATTCCAGCTAAACTAAAAAAAAGAATTATGAAAACAAAAAAACTATTTTTTATTGCACTTTTCATTTTTGCATGCAAACTGATGTTTTCGCAAGGAAACGAATGGAAAACATTTTGCAATGGTGATGTTATTAATTCCATAAATCAGGATACTTTGAATATTATTGTCGGAACTGCCGGTGGAGGAGTGGTTATAATTAACAAAGCAACTTTAAATTCCACCTATATAAAAAAAGGAGAAAATTCAATCACTTCAAATCAGGTTAATTTTGTTCAGGGTTCGTTGTATGACTTCAACAGATGGGTTGCAACGGATAAAGGTTTTTCTTATTTCCTCGCCGACAGCAATAAATGGTTTATTTACAATCATGATAATGTACCGCAAATACCTTTAAACAGGGTAACTTCTTTTGCCGCGGGGTATAATGATTTATTTGTTGTATGCAATTCGTATTTTGATAATTTTCTTGGTACATGGGTTCTTGGTGGCATCGGCAGACTTAATAATATCCATGGATGGACAAGTTTCGGAAGCGGTTATACAAGCAGTATATTTCACAATTGCATCGGCTTAACTCCGAATAAGGATCAGTTATTTATCGGAGGGGGTTTTGGTAATGCTCCGCCAAGCGGCGGAGTGAGCATGTACAGATTTGCCGACAGTACATGGAGTCATATATATACTGGAAACTCCGGGCTTCCTGGCGATAACATAAATTGTATTTATTTTGACAGTTGGAGTTCTTCCGTTTTATTTGGAACAGACATGGGGCTTGCTGAACATGCCGGTTTGGATACACTTACAGGTACAAATCACTGGACAATAATAGACACTTCTAACTCAAATCTCCCTGATAATAACGTTACTTCTATCGCAACTCAATATACCATATCTCCTATTCATCAGTACTGGTGGATTGGAACAAGGTTCGGTGGATTGATGAGACTTGATACATATGACGGTACCTGGATTGTGTATGATTCTTCCAATTCAAACTTGGGAAGTAATAACATTACCAGTATATGCATCGAATATGCAAATCCTGAAGTGGTATGGATTGGTACCGATAATGGATTGTATCGATTCGACCAGACAACATTCACAAAAATTACAACGTCCGAAGAGCCTATCCCCTCTAACAATATCAGCGATATTGATTTTGATAACAATTACAATAAATGGATTGCAACCGACAAAGGACTTGCAAAATTTAAATCGAATTGGACCATTTATAATCCTCAAAACTCGGGCTTAAAATATACTTCTCCAATATGTGTTTATGCCCACGATAATGATGTATGGATTGGCGGCAACGACATAGCTGACGGTTCTTTATGCAAATACGATGGAAGTAACTGGAATTATTTTCTCGCAACAGGGTATCCCTTTTTACATTCAGTATTGGACATTACATCTGATAACACCGGAAATCTTTGGTTGGCTAGTGATTATGGCGTTTTTAAATATACGGATCCTTATTTCTCAAACTGGAATTCCACGACAGGTTACACACCTGCATTGCCGTCTAATTATATAAAATCAATATTCGCTGATAATACAGATTCTATCTGGATTGGCACAAACGCTGGATTGGCTAAGAAAATTAATGGTCCATGGACAGTTTACAATCCTGTAAATTCAGCCATTCCATCGTATACTATTAATGCAATTGCTCAGGACGAACAAGGTCACTATTGGGTAGCAACCGATTTTGGACTGGCAAAATTTGATAAGCAGAATAATAATTGGACTGTTTATGACACAAATTCTGCAAATTTTGGTTCAATGGTAGTATCTGATGTTGATTTGGAAGGTGATTCATTAGTATGGATCGCCTCACGTAAAGGGGTTTCAAGTTTTAACAGGACAACACAAATATGGACAAACTATAATTCTGATAACTCAGGAGTAACCGAAGATATTGTAACCAAAATAAAAGTTGACCCTTTCGGAAACAAATGGATAGGCACTTACAGGGGAGGTTTAATCGAATTTAAAGGTGGCGGAATCGCATCCACAATCAACGATATTTCCGAACGCCATTCGGAAATAAAAATATATCCCAATCCTTTCAGCAATTCAACAACTATTGAAATTTCAGATTCCCGATTCTCCGGGTGCGATTTAGCCATTTATGATATGTTAGGAAGAGTGGTTCATCAACAATTATTAAATTCAAAACGTGAAACAATAAATTTGAATTTGCCTGATGGAGTTTATTTTTACAAAATCTCCAACGAGAAAAAAGAAATAATTGGTAATGGAAAATTAATGATTCAATAAAATCAGGAAAACACCTGCTCCTTTCAAAAAAATTAGTAGTTGCGCACTGTGGTATCGCTCTTTAAACAAACTTCAATGTTTTTTAAAATATTTTTTCTAATTGTATTATAAATTTAAAAGTGCAGATCAGCACTATAATAACCGATAAAACAAAATGAAAAAAACAATTTTTATTATTGTAGTTTTTGCACTATTAGTTTTTAAAAATCATGCACAAACGGTAACTGACATTGACGGGAATGTTTATAATACCGTAACTATTGGAACACAGGTTTGGATGAAAGAAAATCTAAAGGTTACCAAGTATTGTAACTCTAACGTCATAGGCACTACAACCACTCCAGCATTAGATATAAGTTCTGAAAGCACCCCAAAATATCAATGGGCTTATAGTGGTGATGAGAATAATGTTGCTACTTATGGCAGATTATATACTTGGTATGCGATTTCTGACAGTTTATGTCCTGTTAGCTGGCACGTACCTTCAGTGGCAGAATGGACAACATTAACCGACTATCTGGGAGGCGAAACTATTGCTGGTGGTAAACTTAAAGAAACGGGCATAGTCCATTGGTCTAGTCCTAATACCGGAGCAACTAATGAAACAGGCTTCACAGCCCTTCCTGGTGGTCAACGATACGACTACGGCGCATTCTTGAGCATTGGAGTGAACGGCGGTTGGTGGAGTTCCACTAATAACGGAACAAGTAGTGCTTTTGGTAAATCAATGAGCTATAGCTATACCGATGTTGTTGGATTCAATAGCGTCAAAAGAAGCGCCTATTCTGTCCGTTGTGTCAGAGATGCGGCAGCGCAGATAAATGAAATTTACAATAAAATAGAAATTGTATTTTATCCAAATCCTTTTAGCAATTCAACAACTATTGAAATTTCAGATTCCCGATTCACCAAGGGCGATTTAGCCATTTATGATATGTTAGGAAGAGCGGTTCATCAACAATTATTATCTTCAAAACGTGAAACTTTAAATTTGAATTTGCCTGCCGGAGTTTATTTTTACAAAATCTCCAACGAGAAAAAAGAAATAGTAGGTAATGGGAAATTAATGATTCAGTAAAATTGAACGTCTAATTCGTTTTAAATGGAGTGGCAGATTTGCTTTCAGCGTATTCGTACACCCTTTCATCGGCAACAGTGTTTTTCAGATAAATAATTTTGTATATTTGAAACGTTTCCTGCATTTATATATTTCCATTAAACCTTTAATATATTTTCAAATGAAAAAACGAAGATTACTTTTCCTCGGAATACTATTTGGCCACATAGGGTTTAGCCAGATGCTTACTCCCGAAGTGTTAGCAACATCAGGAGATTATTATACCAGCACAAACAATAGCCTCAGCTGGACAATCGGAGAATCAGTTATTGAAACTTATTCAAGCACAAATAATAAACTTACTCAGGGATTTCAGCAAAGTAGCTACATCATAACTTCTGTTAAAGAAAATGTGAATAATAGTTTTTCTGTTTTGGTTTACCCTAATCCCGCCAGCAATTTCATAAATATTTATTCTGAATCAACAGAAATAAAAAAGATGAGAGTTGAATTGTTGGATATTGCAGGCAAATCAATTCATTCAGAAACTTTTCAAAATAAGTTACAATTGGACTTGTCAGGATATACCAGCGGAGTGTATTTCATAAAAGTTTATGATGACAATAATTCCGTAAGAACATTCAAATTACTAAAAACAAATTAATAATCATTTTAAACTAAAACGATGAAAAAGATAATTACAATTCTTTCAGCCATTACGCTATTCGCAATAGAAAGTGTTTATTCACAAGCTCCGCAGAAATTCAAATACCAGGCAATCGCCCGCGACAACAGTGGAAATGTTTTAGCTAATGCCAATGTTTCTTTTCGCATTAGTATTTTGCAAGGAAGCGCTTCGGGAACAAGCATGTACTCCGAAACCCAAACAGCAACCACTAACCAATTTGGTTTGGCAAATCTAAATATTGGGGCTGGAACATTTGTTTCGGGCAATTTTTCAACTATCCCTTGGGGAACTAATACCTATTATGTGAAAATAGAATTTGACCCTGCAGGCGGCGTTAGTTACACTGCAATGGGTACTTCACAGCTACTCTCCGTACCGTATTCTCTCTATTCTGAAAAGGCAGGAACCTCTGCATCAGATGGAGATACAACTTTATGGAAGAAAAACGGGAATAATATTTTCTATAATTTAGGTAACGTTGGTATAGGCGCAACAACAACGCCACAATCAAAACTTCAAATTAACATTGATGGTGCTTCTGCTTTTGGAACAGGGCTGAGAATAAATCAATATCAGACAGGCAATTCAGATGGTCCGAAGATGGAATTTTATAAGACAATGACCAGTCCAAAAAGTTGGAGTCTGGGTATGCTTGATGGCGCAGGAGTGGATGATTTTTCTATAAACGAAGATGGTGGCTATGGCGGCTATGGAACACCAAGGTTCACACTATTAAGCGGTGGAAATATTGGTATCGGAACAACTACACCCGCTGCCAGAATTGATATTACATCAAATTCTAATTTTAGTGGAAGGGTGAGGGCATTCAATGCTTTACACTCAGGTAATAACACCTTCCAAATTGACCAATTTGGGCTGACTCATGCAACAAGGCCGGCCTGGAATATTATTAGCGCTTCCAACGCTGATCAGAGTATTGGGTTGGTTACTGACAATCAGGCGGCTATTGATGCAGGAACATCTTTATCTGGTCTTTTTATTAAATCTGGTGGTAATGTGGGTATCGGTACAATAAATCCTACTTCTGCTTTATCAGTTGGTGCTTCCTCACAATTTCAGGTAAATAGCAGTGGTAACATAGTTAAAATCAACAATATAGCTACTTCATTCCCATCTGTTCAGGGAGCTGCAGCCACTTATTTAAAAAATGATGGTTCGGGCAATTTAAGTTGGGAAGCCGCCTCTACAACAATTGGTGGCTGGGGTTTAACCGGAAATAGTAGTACAACAGCTGGTACTAATTTTATCGGAACCACTGACGCAATTGATTGGGTTGTGAAAACAAATAATGCAGAGAGAATAAGGGTGCTATCGACCGGCAATGTAGGAATAGGAATTGCGAGCCCGGCCAACAAATTGCATATAGAAGGTACTGGTGGCGGATCGGCTGGTATTTACATGAACAGTGCAGTACCTTCATCTGTCTATTATTCGCTTTACAACAATAATGGAATTCTCTATTGGAACGGAAATGCGGTTTCTTCCATCGGATCAAGCATTAGCGGTGCTACTAATTATATCCCCGTCTTTACCTCTTCATCTGCCATCGGCAATTCGACAATTTACCAAAGCGGAACTAATTTAGGTATCGGTACAACAACACCAGCAAGTAAGTTAGATGTTGAAGGCGGAATTTCAGTTGGTCCGACATATTCCGGGACAACCGCTTCTCCTGATGGAGCAATTATAGAAGGTAAAGTTGGTATTGGAACTTCAACGCCTGCAAGTAAATTAGACGTAGAAGGTGGAGTTTCTATAGGTGCAAGCTATTCGGGATCTACTGCCTCGTCTCCAGATGGAGCAATTATAGAGGGCAGAGTTGGTATCGGGACTACCACACCAGCCAGCATGTTAGATGTTGAAGGCGGAATTTCGGTAGGTTCTTCCTATTCAGGGACATCGTCAGCTCCCTCAAATGGAGCAATTATAGAAGGTAATGTTGGTATCGGAACGATAAGTCCGCAAGTGAAATTTCAAGTGGATCACGATGGTTCTTCAACTTATGGAATAGGGATGAGAATAAAACAATATCAGATTGGTTATTCGGATGGTCCAAAATTGGAGTTTTATAAAACGATGACTAGTTCAAAATGCTGGAGCATCGGCATGCTTAATGGCGTTGACGCTGATGATTTTTCAATTAGCGAAGATGGGGGCATTGCTGGATTTGGAACTCCCAGGTTTATTATAGCAAACGGGGGAAATGTAGGAATTGGAGTTACAGCACCTGCCAGTAAATTGGATGTGGAAGGAGGCGTTTCAATAGGTTCTGCCTATTCCGGAGCCATTGCCTCGCCATCAGATGGTGCAATTATTGAAGGTAAAGTAGGTATTGGGACAACTACACCGGCAAGTAAATTAGATGTAAATGGATCGGTTGCAATCGGTTCATCCTATGCGGGATATACGGCTGCGCCATCGCAAGGTGCAATTATAGAAGGCAATGTTGGTATTGGAACTTCCGCACCGGGGTATAAGCTTGACGTCAAAGGAGGAAATGTTAACATTGAAAGTTCTGATCCTTTTATTAAGTTTAAGGAAACCGGATATGGCGATGTCGCTGGAATTTTCTTTAATACAGGCGGAGGTGGCAATTCGAACCAATTACGTTTTACCGCTGGTGGAACTAATGTTGATCCACCAAGCCAGACTCAGGCAATGGTAATCAACCAAAGTGGAACTGTGGGAATTGGTACAACAGATCCTAAAAGCAAACTTCACGTAAAAGGTGGCGATGTATATATTGAAGACGTTAGTAACGGAATAATTATTAAGTCACCTAACGGAGCTTGTTGGCGCGTAACAGTTGACAATACTGGAGCTTTCGTCAGTCAATCAATATCATGTCCATAAGAAATGGCTTCTAAGTAATGCCTTAGATCATGTTTTCTTATAATATCTAAAGCTCTTTCAAGACAAATGATTTTTTTGTCAGCTTCGATTTTAAAATGTTCTATCCTTTCTATCAAAGGTTTAGGCTGGGTTTTGATATTATTTAGCAGATGCATTTAAAATAATTCAAAACCAATTAAACCTTTCTGTTTTTTTAGAGTCATAGCTATAAACAAACCATGAAAAAAATAATTTTAATTTCTTTTGCTCTTGCGATAGCTTCAGCAAATGTTTTTGCACAAGGGAAAAAAGCTTCTCACCTTACACCGGAACAACTGGCAGAAGAATTAACTGTTAAACTTAATGAAGATTTAGCTTTGACCGACGTTCAAAAAGTTAAAGTTAAAGAAGTGATTTTAAAACGTGAGCAACAGCGTGAAATATCCATCAAACAATTGGAAAGAAGCCGCGACGTTTTTAAAGAAGCAAACAAACTAAGTATGAAAACCGCTGAAGATAGCCTAAAAACTATTCTTACCCCTGAGCAAATGAATAAGATGAGACAACACAAGAAGCAGATGAAGAAAAAAGCTCAAAAGAAAGCTGCTGCTCCTGCACCAGCTGGAAAATGATATAGTCCTGCTACAAAAACATCCTCCTTTAGGCTTGAGATGCGAGTGTAAATAAAACAATTACCTCGCATTTCATTTCTAAATTTCTAATATCTCAAATCTAAAGTCTCATACTAAACCGCTAACAAGACGATAAAAATGTCATTCCGACCGAAGTGGAGGAATCTTGTTAGTTGATATATATAAGTATGTCAATTGGGGGAATCACTAATAAGACCCATCGGCTCTGCTCGGGATGACGTGAAATTATATTAATCATCTTGCTAGCAGTTTAGTCTCACTTCTGATATCTATTATCTCCCATCTATATTGCTTTTTATCTTAAATTCGCAGTATAGATATGTCGAGCAATTTTTTAAATAATTCCATTGAATACCTCAAAGGCGTTGGTCCACAAAAGGCTGAGGTGCTGAAAAAAGAATTACATATTTTTAAGTATGCCGACCTGCTTTACTTTTATCCCTTCCGTTACGTTGATCGCACCAAATTTTACAAAGTAAAAGAAATAAATGCCGATTTACCTTTTGTCCAGTTAAGAGGAAAAATTACCCATACCAAAATGGTAGGTATAAAACGTGCACAACGATTTGTTGCAACGTTTACAGACGAAACTGGAAATCTTGAATTAGTTTGGTTTCAGGGTGCAAAATGGATTGCAGAAAAAATAAAGCCACACGTAACCAATGAATTCATAGTGTTTGGAAGGCCTACCTTATTTAACGGCACATTTAATATTTCCCATCCCGAAATAGAATTGCTAAGTGATGAGAATACGACTTTAGCTAGCGCATTGCAAGCTGTATATAACAGCACGGAAAAATTAAAAACAAGAGGACTGGATTCTAAGGGGATTGCCCGTTTGCAAAAAGCACTTGTTGCTTTAATCAGAAACAATATTCCTGAAACACTCTCAAATACTATCATTGATCGCTTTCAAATGCTTTCCCGTGAAGAAGCTGTCAAACAAATTCATTTTCCGCAGAACCCCGAAATGCTAAAAAAAGCGGAATTTCGCTTGAAGTTTGAAGAGTTGTTTTTTATCCAGCTTAAATTATTAAAACAAAAAGGGGTACGCGAAAAAACATTTCGTGGTTTCGTGTTTTCTAAAGTAGGTGACTATTTCAATAATTTTTACAACCATTATTTACCCTTCGAATTAACCAATGCTCAAAAAAGAGTGATTAAGGAAATTCGTCTGGATATGGGTTCCGGCAAACAGATGAATCGTTTGTTGCAAGGTGATGTAGGCAGTGGTAAAACTCTGGTAGCGCTTATGAATACTCTAATATCCTTAGATAACGGTTTTCAGGTGTGCCTGATGGCTCCTACCGAAATCCTCGCCAATCAGCACTTTGAGACAATCTCAAAGCTATTAAAGCCATTGAACATTAATGTTGGTTTACTCACAGGATCAAAAAAAGTAAAGGAAAGAAGGATAATTCATGAACAATTGCAAAGTGGTGAAATGCAAATTTTAATTGGCACCCATGCTTTGCTTGAAGATGTGGTTCAATTTAAAAATATCGGTTTAGTAATTATCGATGAACAACATCGTTTTGGTGTAGCGCAACGCGCAAAAATGTGGAATAAAAACACACAATCACCCCACATGTTAATTATGTCGGCAACACCTATCCCACGCACCTTAGCAATGACGCTGTATGGCGATTTGGACGTGAGTGTTATTGATGAATTGCCTCCAGGACGTAAATCCATTCAAACTGTTCATCGTTTTGATAATCACAGGGACAGGGTGTTTGGCTTTATGAGAGAGCAAATTGCTTTGGGCAGACAAATCTATGTGGTGTACCCACTTATCAAGGAATCTGAAAAAATGGATTATAAAGATCTGATGGATGGTTATGAAAGTATAACACGCGCATTTCCTTTGCCAACGTATAATGTAAGTATTGTTCACGGACAGATGAAAGCGGATGCAAAAGAATATGAAATGCAGCGTTTTGTAAAAGGTGAAACCAATATAATGGTTGCCACTACTGTGATTGAAGTAGGTGTAGATGTTCCGAATGCAAGTGTGATGGTAATTGAAAGTGCGGAACGATTTGGCTTATCCCAATTGCATCAGTTGCGAGGGCGCGTGGGCAGAGGCGCAGAGCAATCCTATTGTATTCTAATGACTTCTTATAAATTAAGCAGCGACGGCAAATTACGGATGGAAACCATGTGCCGAACAAATGATGGTTTTGAAATTGCAGATGTCGATTTGAAATTACGCGGTCCGGGGGATATGGCAGGTACTATACAAAGCGGTGTATTGGATTTGAATATTGCAGATTTAGCCAAAGATGCCCAGATATTGCATGCTGCCCGTAATATGGTAATTGAATTATTATCAGAAGATCAAAACCTTGAAAAGCCTGAAAACAAAAACATCGCATATCAATTTGCATTAACGAATAACAAAGGCACCAATTGGAGTAGAATTTCCTAGAGGAATTTCTCTCTAAATTAATTTGGAGTATAACAATTTTATTTAATGATATGTATCATAGAAATGACAATCATTTTTATTCATTTTTGAGTAATAAATTTTTCATAATCAATAATATCCATTGAGTATTTAACAATTAAAAAAAATAAAATTATGAGCAAAGCAGTCCCCTGCGATTTAGACATTGCACAAAGCGCAACAATTAAACACATCAATGAAATTGCAAGTAAATTAAATATCAGCATCGACGATCTTGAGCATTATGGGAAATATAAAGCAAAGCTCCCCCTCACGCTCATCAATGAAGAAAAAATAAAAAAAAGTAATCTTATTCTCGTTACCGCAATTACTCCAACCCCGGCAGGTGAAGGAAAAACGACAACATCCATCGGACTTACAGAAGGGCTGAATATCATTGGTAAAAAAACTACCGTTGTGCTTCGCGAACCATCACTTGGACCTGTATTCGGAATCAAAGGCGGTGCTGCCGGAGGTGGATATTCCCAGGTGATTCCAATGGAGGATATCAATTTGCATTTCACAGGGGATTTCTCCGCCATCGAAAAAGCAAATAATTTATTAGCTGCCCTTATAGATAATAATATTCAAAATAAAACACGCAACCTCCATATTGATGCCAGAACAGTTGTTTGGAAACGTGTAATGGACATGAATGACCGTGCTTTGCGGAATATCATTATAGGCCTTGGCGGAACAACCAATGGAACACCTCGTCAGGATGGATTTAATATTACTCCTGCTTCTGAAGTGATGGCGATTTTATGCATGTCGAAAAACATTGAAGATCTAAAAATTAAACTGGGAAATATTTTTGTAGGATATACATTCGACAAAAAACCAATATTCGCAAGGGATTTAAAGGCTGAAGGCGCAATGGCAATTTTATTGAAAGATGCTATCAAACCAAATCTTGTTCAAACTCTGGAAGGCAATCCTGCAATTATTCATGGTGGCCCGTTTGCAAACATTGCCCAGGGAACAAATACCATCGTTGCTACCAAAATGGGATTGTCATTAGCTGATTATGTTGTTACAGAGGCTGGTTTTGGCGCTGACTTAGGTGCTGAAAAATTCATGGACATCAAATGCGGATATGCCGGTTTAAAGCCTAATGCAGTTGTGTTAGTTGCTACTATCAGAGCATTGCGCCATCATGGCGGTGCAAAAAAAGAAGAATACAACACACCAAGTTTGGAGCGTGTAAAAAAAGGATTTGAAAATTTAGAGAAACACATCGAGAACATTTTAAAATTCGGAATAAAACCGGTTGTAGCCATCAATAGTTTTATCAGTGACTCAAAAGAAGAAGTGGATTTCATTAAAACAGAATGCGCTAAACATGGCGTAGATGCTGTCCTTTCTGAATGCTGGGCAAAAGGCGGTGAAGGCACAACAGACCTTGCTAAGGCAGTGGTAAAAGTAATTGAAAGCGGGGAAAACAATTTCAAACCGTTATACGACTGGAACTTATCTATCGAAGAAAAAATAAAAATTATTGCTACCGAAATTTATGGTGCCGACAGCGTTGAATATTCTGCAAAAGCGCGTACAGGGCTTAAAACCATCAATGCATTAGGATATGATAAATTGCCAATTTGTATGGCAAAAACACAAAAATCGTTATCCGATAATGAAGCAAAAATTGGCAGACCGCGTAACTTCAGCGTTACCGTACGTGAGTTTGAATTTGCAGCTGGTGCAGGTTTTGTAATTCCTATTCTTGGTGAAATGATGCGTATGCCTGGCTTACCAGAAACACCGGCCTCTGAAGGAATGGACATTGACAGTAACGGAAAAATAACCGGACTTTCTTAAAATGAGTACAGCGTCTTATATTGGTCAAAAATATAGTGAAGGAAAATTCTTGACGGTTAACGATATTCTTGTTGTTGAAGAGTCGCTGAAAATAACTATTAACAATAATCCTTTTACTATTACCATGCGCACTCCTGGTTCCGAAAATGAGCTTGTGCGGGGTCTTTTGTTTTCTGAAAACATTTATTCCGAAATCGAAAACGAACCAATTATTAATATAATAGAAAAAAACGAAAAAGGCTATATCAATCTGATTGACGTAACGATTCCAAAAGAAAAAGTGGGAAAAGGAATGGAAATTTCCAGAAGCATTATTTCCGTTTCATCCTGCGGTATCTGCGGTAAATCGGACCTTGATTTAATACCCGCCAATTCCAAAAAAATAAATGTAAAAGAAAAGTTAAACCCCAAAATTGTTGGAGCAATGTTTGAGCAAATGAATTCCACTCAAAACACCTTCAAACAATCAGGAGGGTCACATGCTGCTGCCGCATTTACAATTGAAGGCAAACTACTAACAACTCAGGAGGATATTGGGCGGCACAATGCGGTGGATAAGGTAATCGGAGATTTGCTTTTTCAAAAACAATTGAACAATGCAAAATGTTTAGTGGTAAGCGGAAGAATATCCTATGAAATTGTAAACAAATGTTTTGCCGCCGGAATACCATTTCTGGCGGCTGTTTCTGCACCATCTTCACTGGCTGTTGATTTGGCAGAGCAATTAGGAATTACTTTATTGGCTTTTTGCAGAGATAATAATTTCACTGCATACAGTCAGATCGGAAATATTAACATTCAATAAAAAAAAGTATTACCGCAAAGGCGCAGAGGCGCAAAAAAAAAATGACGTATAAAGAATTGTTAGCAATAAAACTTCGCGCCTCTGCGCCTCTACGGTAAAATATTTTAACACTATAAGTAAATAAAATCAAATGGCAAAAGTTGAAAAATGCTCCTGTGGCAATGACGAAGAGGGTTTGCTTGAACGATTAGAAGAAATCATTATTTCTTTCAAAGAAAAGCCCGGAGCATTGATACCGGTGCTTCAGGCTACACAAAGTCTTTTTGGGTATATACCTCAGGAAGCAATTCTAAAGATTTCAGAAATCCTTAATGAACCCTTATCCAAAGTATATGGCGTCATTACATTTTATTCATTCTTCTCATTAAAACCGCGTGGTAAATATCTGATACGGGTTTGCTTAGGTACAGCTTGTTATGTGCAGGGAGCTAATGAAATATTAACAGCACTCAAACAGCAACTAAGTATCGAAATTGGTGAAACATCTCCTGACAAGCTTTTCACATTAGATGTCGGTCGTTGCTTTGGAGCCTGTGGCTTAGCTCCTATCATTATGGTAAATGATGATGTGCACCAATGGGTTAAACCTTCGGATGTGAAGAAAATAATAGGAACTTATAAAAAACAAAAAGAGGTAAAACAGGAGGAGGAAAAATAATGGATATAAATAAGCATATGCATTTTGTCAAAAACTCTGCCGAATTGCAAGCATTGCAAAATGCGCTCTTAATAAGCAAAGAATACAATTCCGAAAAGATATTTATATGTGCCGGAGGAGGTTGTATTGCATCAGGATCAATGAAAGTGAAAGATGCTTTTGTTACTCAGCTAAAAAATGCGGGCTTAAACGAAACGCTTGACATTATGGAAACAGGCTGTTTGGGACCTTGCGCCATAGGACCTGTAGTTGTTATCGGAAAGGATGATACTTTTTATCAGAAAGTACGTGCTCAGGATGTTAAAGAAATAGTTGAACAACATTTGATTGGTGGCACTATGGTTGAAAAGCTCTTGCATCCTGTTGAAGAACAAAAAGTTTCCAAAAAATCAGAATTGCCGTTTTTTAAAAATCAGGATAAACAGGTGTTGAGAAATTGCGGAAAGATTAATCCTACCAAAATTGCAGATTATATTGCATGTGGCGGCTATCAGGCATTAAGCAAGGTTTTAAACAGCATGAGCGGTGAACAGGTTATTCAGGAAGTTACGGTCTCCGGCTTGCGCGGTCGTGGTGGTGCAGGTTTCCCTACAGGAACAAAATGGAATTTTGCACGAAAAAATCAGGATTCTGTAAAGTACATCCTTTGTAATGCCGATGAAGGCGATCCCGGAGCATTTATGGATCGCAGTATTCTGGAAGGAGATCCACATAGCATCATTGAAGGAATGGCAATAGGAGCCTATGCTATCGGCAGCCCACAAGGTTATGTTTATGTTCGTGCTGAATATCCGCTTGCGGTGGAACGTTTGCAAATAGCCATTGATCAGGCTCGTACATTTGGGCTTATTGGTGAAAATATTTTAGGCTCAGGGTTTAATTTCGACCTTGAAATCAGAAAAGGTTCAGGAGCATTTGTTTGCGGAGAGGAAACTGCACTCATTACCTCTATTGAAGGTAACCGCGGAGAACCTCGTCCCCGTCCCCCATTTCCTGCCGAAAAAGGATTATGGAACAAACCAACTGTTTTGAATAATGTTGAAACGTTTTCAAACATTCCACTTTTAATTAATAAAGGTGGAGCAAAATTTGCCGAAACCGGAACAGAAAAAAGTAAAGGCACTAAAATATTCGCATTAGCCGGAACAGTGAAGATTTCAGGACTTGTGGAAGTTGCTGTTGGAACTCCATTACGAAAATTAGTATATGACATTGGTGGAGGAATATCGACAAATAAAAAATACAAAGCAGCACAAATAGGTGGGCCGTCAGGTGGTTGTATCCCCGTTGAACATCTTGATGTTCCTCTGGATTACGAGGCCTTAAATAAACTCGGTGCTATCATGGGAAGCGGAGGTTTGATTGTGATGGATGAAAGCAGCTGTATGGTGGATGTTGCAAGGTTCTTTCTTGAATTCGTTCAGGATGAATCCTGTGGTAAATGTGTTCCTTGCCGCGAAGGCACTGCACGCATGAAACAGATAGTGGACAGGATTTGTGAAGGCAAAGGCGAAATGAAAGATATTGATGAACTGGAAAAACTTGCCGGAACAGTTACCAACGCATCGTTATGCGGACTAGGGCAAACAGCGCCTAACCCTGTATTAAGTACTCTGCGGCATTTTAAAGAAGAATATATTGAACACATCAGAGATAAAAAATGCAGAACAGCCGTTTGCAAAGAACTAATCGTATTTAAAATTCTTGAAGTATGTAATGGATGTCAGGCGTGTAAAAAAGTTTGTCCAGTTGAAGCAATCCATGGTGAGAAGAAAATGCTACATACAATTGATGAAGAAGTCTGCATCCGGTGTGGATTATGCATCAGCACTTGCAAATTTGATGCAATTGTTAAATATTAATAATGCTAACCGGGGGTAGAAATAAATATTGTGTGTATAGGTCATGCTGAGCCTGTCGAAGTATGTGGGTAAGCCATCGCCCCCCTTCGACAGGCTCTGGGCGACAACACACGATTTTAAAAATGCAACCTTAATTCACATTAATAACTCTGTAACAGATTTTTTGTTATAGGATATTTTTTAAGGATATTTAAAAACAAATAGGAAGAAAACAATGTCAAAAAAAGTGACAAACACCCTTGTACCGGATGAAATAATAATGAATAATATTTATTATATCAGAAACCAAAAGGTGATGTTGGATAGAGATTTGGCAGCGCTTTATGGTGTAGAAACAAAAGTTTTAAATCAGGCAGTAAAGCGGAATATTTCTCGATTTCCTGAGGATTTCATGTTTGAACTTTCAAGAGATGAATACACTGTTTCTAAGGTCACAAATTGTGACCTTAGAAACAGGTAAAGGGAAACATAGCAAATACAATCCTTCTGTATTTACCGAACAAGGTGTTGCAATGCTTTCATCTGTTTTAAAAAGTGAAAAAGCAATTGCTGTAAACATACAAATTATGCAAATATTTACCCGCATACGGCAAATGTTAATCGACAATACTGAACTGCGATTAGGATTTGAGGAACTTAGAAAGAAAACCGATAACAATACAAAAAATATAGAATTGGTTTTTCAATATCTTGATGAATTGCTTGTAAAAAAAGAACAACCAAAACCACAAAAACAAATCGGTTTTAAAATAAAAGGGAAAAAATGAGAGCCCAAAATTTAATTGGATGAAGGTCCATCACTAAATGTTACACATTAAAAGAATTAAAAGTTTGATATTCCAAATTGGAAAATCATAAACACAAACGCATCATAAATTTTTGCACCATGCAAATTACACTAAATAATAAATCTTATGCTGCACAAGAAAACGAAACGGTTCTTGATGTAGCAAAACGAAACGACATCTATATTCCAACATTATGCTATCACGTAAAAACAGTCCCGGCTGCAAAGTGCAGAGCCTGTGTGGTTAAAGTTGAGGGGATGCATGGGTATCAGACTTCCTGCACCCTCCGTGTCAGAGAAGGTCTTAATGTTATTACAGACAGCAACGAAATAAAAGAGGAACAACGAATGGTAGTGAATCTCTTACTGTCTTCGGGCTATCACAATTGTTTGGCTTGCGACAGAAGTGGTTCTTGTGAATTGCAGGATGCTTGTTATCACCTGAGAATTGAGAAAACATCGTTTAGCGATAAACCTACAGGGAGAAAAGATGAAAGTTCAGAATTTATTGTAATTGATTATGATAAATGTATCAAGTGTGGAAGGTGTGTGGCAGCATGCAATCATTCCGTTGTAAATGAAGTGCTGGGTTGGGGATATCGTGGTGAGGAAACAACTATTATCTGTGATAATGATGTTCTAATGGGCGAATCCACTTGTGTGCAATGCGGTGAATGCGTTCAGCTTTGTCCTACAGGAGCGCTTACCGACAAAAAATCGCGTGGCAAAGGACGATATGCTGAACTTAAAAAAGTAGATACTACCTGTCCATACTGCGGTGTGGGCTGCCAATTAACTTTGCATGTTGACCAAGAAAAGAATAAAGTCGTGCGTGTTACAGGGCGTGAAGTTTGGCCAAATAATGGAATGCTTTGCGTTAAAGGTCGTTATGGATTTGAATTTCATGCCAGCCCGAAACGACTTCAATATCCAATGATTAAAAGGAATGGTAAACATGAACGTGCCACCTGGGATGAAGCATTAGATTTAATTGCGGAGCGGATTAAAAGTACTGTTGCCAAAGACGGACCTGATGTTTTTTCTGCACTCGGATCAGGACGTATTACCAATGAAAATAATTATGCTATCCAGAAATTTACACGTGCTGTTATAAAAACCAACAACATTGACCATTGCGCCAGAACCTGCCACGCACCAACAGTTGCCGGACTGGCATACGCTTTTGGAAGTGGAGCCGCCACCAATTCCATTGATGAAATTGCGGAAACAGAATTAATTTTTGTGATCGGTTCCAACATGACGGAAGCACATCCGGTGGTTTCTTATTATGTAAAGCGTGCAGCACAAAATGGTGCAAAATTAATTGTTTGTGATCCGCGCAGAGTGGACATTGCGCATTGGTCTGATCTGTATGTTCAACTGAGAGTAGGCACCGATGTTCCATTTTTGAACGGTCTAATGAATGAGATTTTGAAGAACGGCTGGCAGGATGAAGAATTCATGAAAAACAATACCGAAAATCCGGAAGAAATTAAAAACTGGCTGAAAGATTTTACGATTGAACAAGCTTCTGAAATTTCTGGTGTGCCCGTTGAAAAGATGAAGCAAGTGGCCCGAATGCTATGTGAAGCAAAAAAAGTAAGTATCCTGTATACCCTTGGAATTACTGAACATATCTGTGGAACGGACAATGTGAAAACACTTGCCAATTTGCAAATGATACTTGGTCATTTGGGAAAACGTGGTTGCGGAGTTAATCCTTTACGTGGACAAAACAATGTTCAGGGAGCCTGTGATATGGGCGCTTTACCCAATGTGTTTCATAATTACCAATCTGCCACTGATGATAAAGCCATTGCAAAAATGGAGAAAGATTGGGGCGTAAGTGGTCTTTCGCATAAAGAAGGATATAAGCTTCCTACCATGTTACACAAGGCTACTACAGGAGAAACAAAAATCCTGTTTTGCGTAGGAGATAATACAGTTCAAACGGAACCAAATACCGCTAAAACAATTAAAGAAATAGAGGCTTTGGAGTTTTTGGTGGTGGTTGATATTTTTCCCAACATGACTACCGAATATGCCGATGTGATTTTACCAGACGTATGTTTTAATGAAGACGAAGGCACTTATTCTAACCTCGACAGGCGTGTTCAGTTTCTGCGAAAAGCAGTGGATGCGCCCGGAGAAGCTCGTCCAACATGGTGGATAATGCAGGAGCTGGCAAAAAGGTTCGACGTTGATTTGAAATGTACCTCCGCAAATGCCACCTGGGAAGATATGCGCAGAAGCGGAACAATTATGGGTGGTATCACTTATGAACGAATACAACACATTGGGCTTCAATGGCCATGTCCAACGGTGCAGCACCCGGGCACTCCGATATTGCATTTAAATGGAAAGTTCACACGTGGAAAAGGATTATTCTCACAAACCAACTACCGCCCTCAGGCAGAATTACCAGACAAGGAATTTCCTTTTATCCTGTCAACAGGTCGTAGATTGTGGCATTACCACACAGCTACACAAACCAGAAACTCAATTGGCCTGGAAAATATTTTTCCTGAAGAATTGTTGGAAATTAGTCCGGTTGACGCGAAAAAAATGAATGTCAAAACAGGTGATATGGTAAAAGCTACCAGCAGACGAGGCACCATAACAGTGAAAGCCTGGGTTACCGAACGTTCACCGGAAGGTGTTACCTGGTGTGCATTTCATTTCCGTGAAGCCCATGCCAACGTTTTAACAAATGATGCTTATGACAATGTAACTGAAACACCTGAATACAAAGCTTGTGCAATTAAAATTGAGAAAGTAAGTGATGGTGTGGCTGTTATTGATCGCGGATTCAGGCAGGCACGACCATAGTTTGTTTCAAGGCGTTTTATTTTTGCCGCAAAGTCGCGAAGACGCAAAGTTTGCTTCGTTTTTCTTTGAGCCTTTGTGCCTTCGTGGCAATTTATTAAAGTTTCACATTACACCAAAATATAAAATACATGAACGGAACTAACATCAACGATCTGATTGATTTTGCCATTGAGCAAGAACATGAAGCCTATGCTTTCTATAAAGCCGCTTCGGAAAAAGTGACTAATCCAGGTGTTAAACAGCTGTTTTTGGAACTGTCATCAGACGAACAAGGACACGCCAATTTATTGGAGATGTACCGAAAAAATAAATCTTTGGGAGTGCTCTTTAAAACGCAGGTAATTGATTATAAAATTACTGAAACCCAGGATTTGCCTTCCCTTTCTCTTGACATGAAACCTGCGGATGCAATTGTAATCGCTATGAAGCGGGAACAGCAGGCAGCAGAATTATACCGATCTTTAGCTAAAACAGCAATTAACAGTACCGAAAAAGAAGCATTGGAAAATTTGGCGAATATGGAAATGGGCCATAAACATAAACTGGAAAACGCCTTTGTAGAAATTGGATATCCTGAAGTGTTTTAAATTTCACAATATTTTGTAAGACGAACAGTTTACATTGTTTGAATACTAAATGTTTTAAAACATGAAAATAAAAAAAATATTTTTTCTCGCATTTTCAATTTATCTGTCAGGGTGTGTAAATACTAATTTTCGTGAAAACACGGTTCCCACACCGGTAAATTATTCCGTATTACAAAACTCTGCATACTTTAACAGAAAAAACATGTCCTTTTCAATTGACTCCTTGAATAAGACATTATATTTAAAGTTAACTATCAATGGGCTAAAGGACTTCCCTTTCCCTGTCAATCAAAAATACAAGGACACACTGTTTAAAACGGCTTTCAATTTTGATTTTTATTGCGAAAATAAAATTATTCTTTCTGATTATCCTAACTTGAAAAACACGTTTCTTTATCAGTATAACAATTCATCCACACCTAATAACCTAAGTATATCGTCTGACACAATTGATTTGAGGAAATCAAATGAAATCCAAATTCAAATTCCTTTTTATGCCTTTCATAATTTGAAAAGGGGAAAAAGAAGTATTGAATTAGCGATGTCTCAAACTGTATTTACAGATGAATTTACTATTCAAAAACCTGAAAGTTCTCGTGAATATATTCACTTGTATGCAACTAAACCCCTAATGAATGGGAGGGTTAAATTTGAAATAAATCTGCCGGCAATTTATAAAAGTACTATTTACGGATTGGGCTTAGAATTAAAAAACGATTCTACTTTTTCACCCGCAGGGATGGATAATACAATTTGGAAAAGCAGTTACCCTGATATTTACTGGACTATCTTTTATCCCAAAAATGTATTTTATGCACAAACGCCTTATGAATCATCAACTGATAAATACGAAGGACATGATACTTTTAATCTCTATCATTATTACATGAACGACAGCGTTGGATTTGGTGTATATGATCACGACAACCTTTCCGGCGATGATTGGATGGGCAGTTGGTGGGGTTCACTTAACAGTTTAGAAAAAACGGAATACCGCCGGTTAAAGTTCGACAACATTCATCATTTTGATTTAAAGGTAAAAGACGGTGGGATTGTAAATTAGATGGATTTTTTCAGAAAGAATTTCAATATTTAAAGTGGAATTATAATCTTCATTTTTTTCTTTTCGATATACCTCCCCTCCCTGCTAATTTTTTTGTTTATCTTTGTATAATAAATATAAAACAAACATCATGTTAAATAGTGTGTTAATTAGCTTTTTAGGTTTGGGTGGCCCCGAAATAATAGTTGTATTAATTATTGTTCTTTTGCTTTTTGGTGGCAAAAAAATCCCGGAACTAATGAAAGGTCTTGGAAAAGGAATAAAAGATTTTAAAGAAGCATCAAAAGGTACTGATGGTGAAAACCCCAACGCTTCTACTCCTGAAAAGAAAGGCTAATCATTAAGCCCACCCCAACCCTCCAAAAGGGAGGGAGAACCAACTCACGAGCATTTCGAACTAAAGGATTTTTTTTCGTAAGGAAATAAGTCAATCCTCAAAAGGCTCGTGCGCACGCAAACTCCTCCCCTTTGGGGAGGTCGGGAGGGGCTCTAAACTATTCATTTGTGAAAACTTACAACTCGCTTTCAGAAGTACAATCCGACCTGTTCAGCAGCAAAATTTCTTGTGTTGAGCTCACCCAATCTTACATCGATCGCATATATGCGAACAAACACCTAAACGCTTTTCTTGAAGTTTTTGAAAAATCCGCATTAGAAAAAGCGGTGCTGGTGGATGAAAAAGTAAAGAATAAAACCTCCGGAAAACTGGCAGGGATGGTTATTGCCATTAAAGACAATCTATGCTACAAAGGGCATAAAGTTTCGGCATCATCAAAAATGCTTGCCGGATTTGAATCACTTTTTAGTGCTACTGTTGTTGAACGCCTCTTGTCCGAAGATGCTATCATCATTGGTCGCTGCAATTGTGATGAGTTTGCAATGGGTAGTTCAAATGAAAATTCTGCTTTCGGGAAAGTATTAAATCCACATGATATAAAACGGGTTCCGGGAGGTTCTTCCGGAGGCTCTGCCGTTGCTGTTGCCGCTGATTTATGCCTTGCTGCTTTGGGGACTGACACGGGAGGCTCTATTCGCCAACCTGCTTCTTTTTGTGGTGTAGTCGGCTTAAAACCAACGTATGGCAGAGTATCTCGCTATGGCGCAATTGCTTATGCCTCATCTTTTGATCAAATAGGCCCATTAACAAAAAATATTGAAGATGCTGCGATAATAATGGAAGTAATGTCGGGAAAAGATGAATATGACAGTACTGTTTCATCAAGATCTGTTCCTGCGTATTCAAAAGAAATAATAGCATCACCCCTACCCTCTTCTGAAAAAAAAGGAGAAATCTTTCGGGTGGCATATTTAAAAGATTGTTTAGAAAAGGAAGGGCTCGACCCCGAAATCAAAACACGGATTTACGATATTATAAAAAAACTTAAAGGGGAGGGACATAGTGTAGAAGCGGTAGATTTCCCCTATTTGGATTACCTTGTTCCTACCTATTATGTTTTAACAACAGCTGAAGCATCCTCTAATTTAGCTCGTTATTCAGGCATTACTTATGGTTATCGTGCAAGCATCACTGACAGTTCGGTAAAACACACTTTGAACAATATTGAAGGACAGGACACAGAAGAAATTGGAGCACAAGACACACTCCTTGATGCTGTGTATAAAAAATCGCGTTCAGAAGGTTTTGGTACAGAAGTAAAACGCAGAATTATGCTAGGCACATTTGTGTTGAGTTCCGGATATTATGATGCTTATTATTCGAAGGGACAACGCGTTCGCAGAGTCTTAAAAAACAAAACGAATGAAATTTTAAGTAATTATGATTTTATTCTTTTACCAACAACACCTGGAACAGCCTTTGAATTCGGACAAAAAGGCGCGGATCCAATTGCGATGTACTTAGAAGATATATTCACGGTACAAGCCAATATCACAGGACTTCCAGCCATTTCATTGCCACTCGGAAAACATTCAAATGGCTTGCCTTTTGGCGTGCAACTAATCGCAAAAAGTTTTGCTGAAAGCGATTTGCTTCGCTTCTCTAAACTCCTGATGGAAAACCGTTAAAGTCGTCTTTTTTATAGAATGACATTACGAGCTTTCCATTTTTCCGGAAGAGAGGGTTTGTCGAATTCATCCGCTGGTGTTCAGTTACTACGAATTCAATTTTTCTAACAGAATTTTGCAAAAACATTTTAATTATGAATGGCTTTGTTGCGTGAATAATTTTAAGTAACAGACCTTGTTCATTTATTTTTA
>JAVHPR010000097.1:0-1086 GCA_036170695.1 Bacteroidia bacterium | reverse complement strand
TGACTGCCTTTTCAAAAAAAAATAATTTTACTTAGAAAATGAAATTTACACCAAGACTTGCAGAATTGTATTTAGCCAAACTGTAATCAACACTTAAGTTTAATAAAGCCAATTTAATTGAAGCACCAACCGTTAAACGGGTTGAGTTTTCACCCTTCATCGAAAAAGCGATTTTATCTTTCATTGTCTGTCCGGGAACCCCGGTAGGATATTCGACATCATATGAAACATCTACGTTTGAGCTTTCTACGGCAAGACCAGCAAAAGGTGTAATGGAAATTCCCCATCCAAATGTTTTACTTGCGTAAATTCCAAAAGTAGTTGCACTTGCTTTGAAAATATCACCAACTTTCAAAGACTGTGTAAAGAAGGCTGCAGAAACATCAACCGGTAGAGGAACGGGGATGAACATTGCAGGATTGTGTTGTAATCCAAAACCTAAATAGCTGAATTTTCCAAGATCTCCAAGTTTAACGCTTGGCAGAAATCTAAAAGTTGCCATAGTTCCATAAACTGTTCCGATAGAAAACTGTGGAGCAGCTAATGGAAGAGCGGAAACACCATCTAAAAATCCTTTTGCACCCGTATTAATAATCTGACCAGGAATTGTTCTACTACCAAAACTTGGCGCTGAAACAGTGGCACCTGGGAATGTTACTGTAACTTCCTCAGCTTTTTTTCCAACAATTGTTGGACCGCTGATCCCGACAGAAAATGATTGTTGAGACAAACTATAAGCTAACTGCTCTTGTATTGTCGCATCACTCGTAAAATTCGATTTTTGAATTAAAGCCAATGCTTGTTCTTGATTGAATTTGAATGTTCCGTTTGTGCTAAAAGATTTACTATTATCACCAAACATTGTTGCCATCGCAACAACACCTACCTCAATGTCGATACCAAAAACTTTAGATGAAGGTGATTTGTGTACCCATCCAGAATTAAGGTTTGCACCAAATCCAGAAATTATCGGACCTACATAAGCTTGTGCAGCATCATTTGAAAGATTGCTCAATGTCTTTTGTAAATCTTGACTTTTCCCTACTCCTGTTAAAATAAAAACACCCAGAATAATCATTGTAAAGA
>JAVHPR010000096.1:0-1088 GCA_036170695.1 Bacteroidia bacterium | reverse complement strand
GTCTGATAAGCTTCTGCCTTTTTTATGAGCATAGGTTTTAGCAACTTTGATTACTTCTTGCTCAATTGTTAATGTCAGTTTAGTTGTCATGGTACGTGTCTTTATAGGTACAAATATACGTATTCGTTTTCAGTTTTCAAAATTTATTTTCACACAATGGTTTTCACGCAACTGTCTTCACACAACCGTCTTCACACAACGGTCTTCATACAATGGTCTTCAAAGTAAAATATATTCAAGTATTTTTGCATTGTTGTTGTCATCTCAACTATATCATATTTAGCAAAAAATATATCATAGTTACTAACAACGCTCGTTACATAAGCAACTCCAATACCTGGATCTAAGTCTATTGAATTCCCATAATAGCCTGATAAATAAATATTATGAAACTTGTCTATTGCAATTTTGCTATTGGTTTCATCAGCACCTCCTCCAATATCTTTTGCAAACAAATAATTCCCATTCGGATCATATTTTGCAAAAAAAACATCTCCAATTCCTTTACTAACAAGGTTTGCAACATGGGCTGTATCTGGGTCAGGGTCAAAATCGACAGTCGAATGGAATGTCCCTGTCAAATAAACATTGTTTGAATCGTCTACGGCTATTTCAAGACCAAGGTCCGGCTGAATCCCTCCCATACTTTTTGCCCATATCAAATCTCCGTTATTTGTATATTTAGCAAAAAAGATGTCTTCTCCGCCTTTACTTCCAAGAAACAATGTGGAGGGGCCAGGATCAAAGTCTACCGAATCAAAAGTATTGTTACTAATAAATGCATAACTTAGACGACATATATTTTATTTATGCTATTGAATACAATGTATTCCATAAGACTAATGTCGTCTAAGCTATGAAACCATTAGTAAAATAGCCTGTTATATATATGTTTCCTGATTTATCTTTGGCAATACTTCTTCCACTATTACTATCAGGACTTCTAATGCTTTTTGCCCATTGTAAATTTTGAGCAAAAAAGATAATCGAATTACATAAGAGAAATATTACTAATAACTTCATAGGATAGGCGACATACTAATGGTTTCATAGCTTAGACGACATTAGTCTTATGGAATACATTGTAT
>JAVHPR010000095.1:0-5447 GCA_036170695.1 Bacteroidia bacterium | reverse complement strand
TATTTTATTAATAATCAGTTGTTTACAACCTTAACTTAATGACATTGACGGCGCGCTAGTCATATTGAGCTTGTCGAAATATGTGCGATGACTTCTTAAATTATGGAAATTTGTCCCACACCACATGTCAAAAAGTTTTATTGCAAAACAAAAGGAGTATTTCAATGAGGGACATGCGCAATCCTCAAAGGTGATGCTAAGTTTGAACAAAATTTATTTTTCAATTTGTTTTGTCACTTTTAAAAATTCTGCATCCCCTTTAAATTGATTAAATGCAGTATCACTTTGCATCCGATCAAAATCTTTAAATCCATTTTGGATAGCTAAATCCAGCGATTTTATTGCCTCTTTGGTATTTCCACTTTTAGCTAAAATAACAGCTCTTAAATAATGTGCCTCGTTATTTGTCGGATCAACCAACAAGTAAATCGCATCAAAATAATCAGCTGCGGGCAGTACATTTTGTTTTAACGCTCCTGTTGTTTGCATATATGCAGCAAGGCTTAAAAAGGCTAACGTTCGTTTATTCATCAGCACTTTGTTTTTGTCTTTTCCTGTTTTAATTTTTTGATTTAGTGATGCGATATTTTTATTCCACCAGGCTATATTTTGTGTCTGTAAGGCTTTTATATAGCTTTGTTTCAGGCTTTCTTCTTCCGTCCAGTTTGCTTCTTCCTGTATCAATGACTGGTTAATTTCAGGATTAGCTTTCACTGCTTTATAGGTAGCAAAACAAGTAGATAAATCAGCCAGACCATCATAAAAATTAATAGTTTTTTGACACAGTTTATAAGTTTCAACTACTTGTTTTTTTTGTAGAAATAATTCTATTTGTTTTAATTCAGGCTGAATACGTTTTGCAATTAATGAATCATTTTTCAGTGAATTGTTTTTGCGCATTTCATTTAAGTCTAACCACCAAAAAGCTTCATCCATGATCTCTTTTGCCGGCCATTCATGTTTACCGTCAAAAGTAATTAAGGCGTGCTTAACATTATATCCGGCTAACTCTACCATATCGTATTTTCGCATTTCTACATAATTAAAATCTTCATTGCCAACGATTCCTATAAAAGAATAATTGTTTCGTTGTGCATTATTGTTTGCAACGGGTGCTGCTGCTCCACAACAAATTACCCCTGCAACAGATCCATTAGTAATTGCCAGTGTATTGGCTACACGCGCACCTCCAGAAAAGCCCATGACATAAATACGTTGGGTGTTTATTGAAAAGCGGTTTCCGGCATCAGCAAATAGTTTGCTTGCAATCACTTGTGATTCTTCCCACGATGTTCCATTTTGGGAATTATTAGAACCGACAATAATATAGCCGTATTGTTCAGCCAATTCTCTATATAACGACACAGGCAACCTTCCTGCGCCGTGCGGATCAAAAGCATATAGGATAGGATATTTTTTTTCTGAAGTATAAGCACCCGGCAAATACATTGCATAACTTTGTGATGGATCGTCTTTACAGATCACCTGCTCGATGATTTGCCCTTTGGGAAAAGTTTCTTTTGAAGCGATAGGATCCGTTGTTTGTTTTGTTTTACTATTCTTAGGAGTATTCGAAGAACACGATTGAATGGCAAATGAAACAATTAAAAATTTTACCGCGAAGAAGCGAAGACGCCAGATTTTTCTCAGCGACTCAGTGCCTTTGCGATGATTTCTTTTTTTGTCTGAACTAAATTGCATATTAAATATTTTTATTGAATTAGGAACTTAAATTATAATCGTTTTAATGTTAATTCAGGCTAAATAGTGCGACCGTCATACTGAGCCTGTCGAAGTATTTGGGCAGCCAATGCACCCCCTTCGACAAGCTCTGGGTAACATCGTACGTTGTGATATCAAGCAGTAGTGTTTATTTAATTCATTAAGTGCCAAATTAAATAATTTTATAATTTTTATATTCACCAATTTTCCAACCGAATTTTTTCTCGATAAACATTAATATCTTTAGTTTGAAAGTAAGTTTTTTTTGAGTCGGGTCGAATGAAAATTTCCAGGTCATTTTTCGAATGCGTTCCTGCATTACATTGGGATGAGTTCCTGTAAAGTGCGCTAACGAATCAATAGTATCATAATCAAATTCATCCACTTCCGGAATATTTTGTTTCATCCATTCATCAGTATGCCATAGTTTGTGAAATGTTTGCTGTTTGGCTTGTTGCGCTTCCGGCGGTTTTACCCAGCCATAGTGATAAACATTCGCATCAATTGCCTTTACTTTTAACTTCCCCCCGTTTTTACGAAATCCCTGGGCATCCCTGTAGGATGAAATAGCATTATCTTTTCTGACAATACGTATTTCTTTTCTGTACCAGCGGCGGGCATCACCAACATAATCGTACGAACCATAAAAATGAATGTAATTGAACAACAAGCCTTCTATGTTTTTATCATCTTTGTATTGTTGCATTGCAGCCTTAATAACAGGTAATTGTTTTTCATGAATCACTTCATCACCCTGTATGTAAAAGGCCCAGTCGCTATCGGGAGAAATTGCTGCAAATGCTTTATTGGTTTCATCAGCCAGAACAAGCCCTCCCTCACGTAAAGCATCATTCCAGACAGTTTCAATTATTTTTATTTTGGGTGATTTTATCGACTTAATTAATTCTAAGGTAGCATCTTCAGATTTACCAACAGCAACAATTACTTCATCACAAATCGGCAAAATGGAGGTAATAGCTTCCACAATTGGATAATCGAATTTGATGGCGTTGCGTACAAGGGTAAAACCACTTATTTTCATCTGAGCTAATTGTGTTTTGAGAAGATTGAATTTTAGAAATCAAAAATACTAAATATACGATATGAAATTACATATTCAGCAAGCTCATCCGACGTCAGGGATTTTCAAAATCCGCATGTTTTTATCTGCCTTCCTTTTGAGTAATTGTTCTAAAAATCGCTATTTTTGCGGAAATCCTTACAATAAAGGGTCGAAATTAAAATGTTTTCACCGCTAAAAATCTTTTGAATGAAAAAAACGGCTGCGCTTCTACTTCTATACTTCCTTGTTATCAGTGCTTTTGCGCAAAATGGAATAATAAGAGGGAAGGTATATAATGCCATCAATAATCAGCCCCTGCCATTTGTTACAGTGAGCATCCAGGCAACCACAAACGGTGCAACAACAGATATTAATGGAATTTACGAATTAAAAAATCTGATACCAGGATATTATAACGTTGATGTAACCTATGTTGGTTATCGAAAAAAAACTGTTTTTGAAATTCTTGTTAACAATTCGATGCCGACAATTTTAGATATTCCATTAGAAGAAAAAGTGGATAGCTTAAAGGAAGTTGTAATCACCGCTTCCCCCTTCAATAAAACAGAAGAAAGTCCTGTTTCATTGCATACCATTGGGTCGGCTGAGATAGCCCGTAATCCGGGAGGCAACAGTGACATTTCAAAAGTAATTCAGTCTCTGCCGGGAGTAGCCTCTACCGTTACGTTTCGCAATGACATTGCAATCAGAGGTGGTGCACCAAATGAAAATCGTTTTTATTTGGATGGAATTGAAGTCCCGAATATCAATCACTTCGCAACTCAGGGTTCCTCGGGCGGACCGGTGGGTATGATAAATGTAAATTTTATACGTGAAGTGGATTTTTTCTCCGGCGCATTCCCTGCAAACAGGGGAAATACATTGAGCTCTGTTTTTGAGTTCAAGCAAAAAGACGGGAATAACAATAAGCTTGTAACAACTGCAACATTAGGTTCTTCTGATATCGGACTTACGTTCGATGGTCCTGCTGGAAAGAAAACAACATTTATTGCTTCTATACGAAGATCCTACCTGGGATGGTTATTCAAATTACTGGAATTGCCGTTTTTACCGATTTACAACGATGCTCAGTTTAAAGTAAAAATCAGATTAAATGATAAAAATGAAGTATCGTTGATAGGATTAGGGGCAATTGATGATTTCAAATTAAATTTAGGTGCCAATAAAACTGAACAACAAAAATATATTTTGGGATACCTGCCGGTATTCACCCAATGGAATTACGCAATTGGCTCCAATTACAAACACTTTTATGAAAACAGTTATTTAACGCTTGTCCTGAGCCGAAATCAATTAAATAACCGTTCCTACAAATATCAGAATAACGATGAAAGCAATCCGGCAAATAAAATTCTGGATTACCTTTCTCAGGAAATCGAAAACAAAGTCCGGTTGGAAGATACTTACCGCAAAAATGGCTATAAAATTAATGTTGGCGCAGGTTTTGAAAATGTCACCTATACCAACTCTACCTTCAACAAAATTAGCATTCCAACGGGTATTTTATTAATTGATTTTAATTCGAAACTGACCTTCAATAAATATTCCGCATTTGCCCAGGCAAGTAAAAATTTATTCAACAACCGTTTAATTTTGTCACTTGGCGCCAGGACTGATTTTACTGATTATTCAGCGCAAATGGGAAATCCTGCCAATCAAATTTCTCCTCGTTTTTCTCTCGCATTTAATATCACTGATAAATTAAGTTTCAATTTTAACGTTGGCAGATATTTTCAGTTGCCAGCTTATACGGTGCTTGGTTACCGCGATTCATTGAATGTGTTGGCAAACAAACAAAATAAAATTTCTTATATCAGTTGCGACCATATTGTAGGAGGTTTTGAATATAATACACGGATAAACACCAAAATTACGGTGGAAGGTTTTTACAAAATGTATAATAATTATCCATTTACATTACGGGATTCTATTTGCCTTGCAAACCTTGGAGGAGATTACGGTGTCATAGGAAATGAGGCTGCAACATCCATTTCGGAAGGACGAAGCTACGGAATTGAACTTATGGTAATGCAAAAATTATACAAGGGTTTTTATGGAATAATTGCTTACACATTTGTAAAAAGCGAATTTCAGGATAAAAGGAAAATGTATAAACCATCAGCATGGGATAATGGAAATATTATCTCCCTGACTTTCGGGAAGAAATTCAAACACAATTGGGAAGTGGGTATTAAATGGCGTTATTTGGGCGGCGCCCCCTATACACCTATTGATATTCAGGCATCGTCAGTAAAAACTGTATGGGATATCAGGGGGCAAGGTTTAGTGGATTACAATCAGCTAAATTCAAAACGATTAAAGGGATTTCAACAGTTAGATTTCAGGGTTGATAAAAAATACTTTTTCAGGAAATGGGCTTTGAATATTTATTTTGATATGCAAAATGTATATAAATATCAAACCCAGCAACCTCCGATATTACTTCTTGACCGTGATTCAAACGGCGATGCTCAAACAGACGCCGGTAATCCTGCGGCTTATAAAACAAAATTGATTGAAAATCCAACAGGCAATTTATTGGAAACGCTTGGAATTATTATTGAATTTTAAATTGAATTGAGAAGTTATTTATTAATAGGAGCATTATTTAGTATGTAATATAAAATTTATTTTGTATATT
>JAVHPR010000094.1:0-22983 GCA_036170695.1 Bacteroidia bacterium | reverse complement strand
CTTTGTTCTAAAGTTAAAAAAATATTCGCTGAGTTTATGAGGAGACTCTATTTAGGTAGTCTAATAATAGGACTTTGCACCTAATTACATTCGTCTAATATCTATAATTCATAGTCCTTTTAAGCATTTTACTTTTTGTCTTGAAACAAAAAGTAACAAAAAATTCAAGAAAAGGTCATCGGCACACGCACAAGCAAATGCAGCCTCCGCAACCTTTTCTGGCTTACGCGCCTTTCAGATTATAATTTTTGCTACATCTGTTAGTTTTATTAATTTAGAAATAATAAAATAGTTTAAGGGATTAAACCTAAACTGTAACGATTTTTTATTGTGAACTTGCATTCAATTGCCTTTTTTACCCTCTCTCCTTTTTTAAGGAGAGGGGCAGGAGGTGAGGTTCATCTGTTTTTTGACAATAGCATAAAACTATGCTGAAGTCCTTGATAATTATTATAAATTATAATGTTATTTAATTCACTCTTTTGTTTGTTTTTTTTCAACATATGCGATGGAATATGTTGGGTATGAATAATATAATTCGATACCCACAAAGCAAAGGCAGAAGTCGTTTGAAATTCACCACACATGTGCTTGTAACGTGCTACTGGAATGTCCGCATTCATAAGTGATTCCATAGAAGTGCTGTAGTATGCATATCTGCTGTCGCCATTTTCTCCGGACAAAAACAAATCAATAGTTTCATTTTGAGATAGATTATCAGCGAGAAACTTTTCAAATATTAATTGCAATTCTTGCTCGTCCCTTGTGTGTATTGTTTGTACCGCCCTGAATTTAGAAGTAGCATTCTTACTGTTATTATTAACGACAAACATCGCTACTCCTTCACCAGCAATGCTACCAATGGTTTTATTGCTGTACAAATCTTTATTGTCGATTATTTCTTTTTTTACGTAGCCGCATAAATATTCGATATTGAAATTATAATCAGAAATTTCATCTAATCCACCCAATAAGTAATTATGAGTTGGATTATCTTCAAGAAGCATTCCTACATCAAGCAGCGCATTTTCAAAAGCCAAGCCCCTATGGACATGGGTTATGTTATATCCTTTATTTTTAGAAAGGAATCCTAGTTGTGAAGCAACAGCATTGGGGGTACTCTGAACAAAATTTGTCGGGGTAAGCACACCTTCTTCATATTGCATTATCTGATTTAAAAATTTAATACAATCTTCCATTCCTCCATTTGCAGTTCCTATAATTATTCCATCTAAATTATCAAACAGTTTAATCAATGGAAGGGAAGCTGCAACACCTAATTTTACAGCCTTCCCCATCCTTCTGAGCTGAGCTGCCGGGATGTCGGTAATGGGAAAATCTTTTGCATAAAGTTTATTTTCAGAACAATTTTCCAATTGCTCTAAATCTCCTTTCGGGAAAGTATTCTGAGGTGAAATACAAACGGTATGATGAATATAAAACATATCTTTCTACACTTTTGAAAATATCAGGGAGCTACAATTTCCTCCAAAGCCAAACGAATTGGACATTACATTATTTAATGTTGTTTTATAATACAACTGCTCCGGTATAAGCCCTGTGCCGGCAATTACTTCCTTGAAATTAAGTGATGGATAAATTTCCTGATGCAATAAATTGAGGGTGCAATAGACTGCCTCAATCGCTCCTGAAGCGCCTAATGTATGACCAATATTGGATTTGGTGGAAGTAAATGGAGGAATTTTATTGTTAAATAATTTAATCATTGCCTTGCTTTCCACCTCATCATTATTTTCAGTACCGGTTCCGTGAGTATTAATAAAATCAATATCGGAAGGCTTTAAATCAGCACACTTCAATGCTTTTTCCATTGCCAGAAAGGGACCATCCCCGTTTTCAGAAAGAGTTGATGGATGAAAGGCATCATTCGCATTAGCATAGCCTTTTATTTCTGCTACCACTTTTTTGTTCCCAACACTATTTTCTCCTTCCAACACCAGAAAGGCTGCGCCTTCCCCTAAATTAAGCCCGTTCCGGTTCTTATCAAATGGCGCGCATAATCCGGGCGATAAAATATGTAAGGAGTTAAATCCGTTTATTGTAAATTTTGCCAGACTATCGGTACCACCAATTATAACTTTTTTCGCAAGTCCTTTTTTTATTAAGCGGGAACCATACATAATTGCATTCGCAGATGAAGAACAGGCTGTATTGATGGTATTAACGATGCCTTTGATACCAAACTTTGCCTGTAAAAAAATGCCTATTGAGCCACAATCATAGGATGAAATATATTCTGAACCTACATTATGCTGATTGGCATCCTGGTAAAGCTCATCTGTTAAACACATTCCTCCAACTGTATTTGCAATGATAAGTGCAGTATCTCTACTAGAAAAATCTTTTGAAGACAGCCCGGCATCCAGTACAACCTGATTGAAAGCATGTAAAGCCAATAAAGAAGTCCGGGAAACACCCGCTTCTTTTACATTTAATGACTCTTTAAGTTGATTGTTTGAAAGTTTGATTTCACCAAATAACAGACTCCCGGCATATTTGGTTGAAAAAAAATCTAATGAACCTATACCGCACTTTCCCGCTTTTAATCCGTCTCTGTTCGATTCAAGAGAATCGCCTAATGTTGTAATTATGCCAATCCCTGTAACATAAACCTTTGTCATGTTAAATTTTATTGGGTTCTGTTTTTCTCGATAAAATCTACCATTGTATTAATATCCACCAATATTTTTCTTCCTTCTTTCGGATCTTTAATTTTAATTCCATAAAGCCGGTCCAGCATAACAATCAGTTCAATTGAGTCAATAGAATCCAGCCCTAAACCCTCTCCGAACAGGGGTTGATCATCTTTAATATCATCCGGTTTAACATCTATCAGATTTAAAAATTCAATGATTTTTTCTTTCAATTCTTGTTTTAATTCCAGGGTCTCCATCTATAAATTATATTATTTGCATATTTTTTAGTTTTAATAATGCAATGGCTTGAATGAATAATGTAATGCCAATTATAGGCAAAATATTTTTAAAAACGTCTCCAAAGTTACCACCTTCTAAAAATAATTCATAATATGATTCCAAACACCAGTGCAATGGCGATAGTTGAATTAATAAATGAAATGAATTTGGCATAGCAAAACTTGGGACTAAAATACCTCCCAAAGCGGCTAATATCACCACGGAAACAGCTCCAAAACCATTGGCTTGTTCCTGAGATTTTGCAAAAATGCCAATACAAATTGCATAACTCACAGCGCACCACCCACTGATTAATGAAACAAGGAACAAACTGGCTAAATCCGAGGGCAAACGAAGAGGAGGCAGACCTATCAGAGGAAATAACCAAACACCCAAAGAAAAAATAACCACCACCTGCGTTAAACAAACTCCTAAATAGGTAATTTGCTTTGAAAACAAACTTAATAAGTAATTGGTAGGAAGCGTTTTCAGGCGCACAAAACTGCCACTCAGCTTCTCTTTAACAACATTGCTCCCTAATGAAGTAACAACAAAAAACATCGCAAAAATGGTCCAGGCAGGAATATTATGCTGAGTTGCATTAGGGATATTTATTTTTCCGTTTTTTGAAATTGGTATTTCGTTTATTTTAACCCGGTTGATCAAAATCTCCTGTTCGAGCTGCTCAGGAAGCTTTGTTTCATTCAAAGAAAAATAAATTGTGTTTAATATCTGCTTGCTTTCCACCAACTGTAATGCTGCTGATAAGGCTCCATTTATCGATTGAAGGTATGATTTCTGTAAAACAGGATTGTAAAATAGGATAACAGATTCGCCAAGGGTATATTTTGAATTGGATTTATCCCCATCAGTTCCAACATCAGCAAGGGCTTTGGAAGAAATACTGTTTGCTTTTTCAAGCATCTTGGAAGAAAAGTCCGAAGGAATTATTATCGCAACCAGAGCATCTTTTTCATCCATCAAGTCACTTACCTTTTCGGATGATAATTCTTTAGGCACCTCTGCTATTTTAAACATGCCGGAATTTGCAATTGCCTTTGCCAATTGAGTACTTGCATCACCTGCATCCTTATTGCAAAGGAGCATTTGAATTTTATTTTCGTTTACCAATTCAAATGTGCTTGCCTGCAAACTCGTAATAACGATTACTAAAATGATGGGCATAATAAACATAAGGGTTAAGCCAACCTTATCTCTGGATAAAATTCGTATGTCTTTGATTAATGTCGCCCAGAGTTTAAACATCTTCAATCTCTAAAAGTTTGCAATCTTAAACTGATTTCCAAAAAATAAAACAGAACCGCATAATTTTTTAATTGAATATGGACACATTTGCAGCGGCAGAGCCGCGAAACATTTGTAGTTTCACATCCATAAAGTCCTTTAAGGTGCATCGCACCGTAATATTTCAATTATTCCCAATTATTGCCGTCTTCGATAAAATCAAAAACATATTCTTCTTTGAATTCAATTTCATTTTTACGAAGCATTTCCAAATACTCTAATCTGAACGATTTTTTCGTATGGTGGAGCTCTTGAAACAAAATATACTTAACAACCTTATCCAATTGGGTACGGGAATGTGAAAATGCACCATATCCCTTTTGCCATTCAAACTTGAAATTTGTCAACTTATTTGTTTTTATCCATTCATTGCTTGAAGTTTTTATGTTTTCTACCAAATCGGGTATCAATTGATTTACATTATAACCAATAAAAATATGGATATGATCAGGCATTGTTCCAATTGCCAATAATTTATGCTTGTGATTTTGAATAATTCCTGTAATATATTTTTCAATATTGCCTTTCCATGTTTTTTTAATAAGTGCGTTTCGATTTTTCACTGCAAAAACAAGATGAATATATAATTGTGTATATGTATTTGCCATTATTTAATGTTTCGGTGCTCTGCACCTTGGTTGATACTGTACTTGTTTTCTACAAATATTTTGCGGCTCTGCCGCTAAAAAAAACATCATTTCTTTAAATTAATTGGTATTGCATTTGTTTTTCTACAAATATTTTGCGGCTCTGCCGCTAAAAAAAACATCATTTCTCTAAATTAATTGGTATTGCATTTATTTTCTACAGCTTTATCTAATTTCAATTTATTGATTTTATATGACACACTCTGACAGGGTTTCAAACCCTGTTAGAGGTTACTAAAATCGGGATTATTAATCTAAGTAAACCCTAACAGGGTTTGAAACCCTGTCAGGGCAACCTAATGTATGTTGACAATGGTGCAATTTAACATCATTACTCATGGCATATTCAGCCTCAATCTCTAAAAGTTTTACCAGTTAAATTGAGAAATAATCCTTCCAATCCCTTTTCATTATGATGAGCTAATAAATTTGCCAAGGTATCATTTGCAACAATTTTCCCTTCATCTATCATGGCAATTTTATCACATAATAATTCCGCTTCATTTAACTGATGCGATGTGTAAATCAATGTTGTTCCGGAATTATTTAATTCTTTTAAATAAGAAATAATCGAAAGTCTGCTCTGCACATCAACACCAACAGTGGGTTCATCCAAAAACAAAATTCGTGGGCGATGCATTACTCCAATCGCTAAATTTATTCTTCTCTTCATTCCTCCGGAAAACTGCGCAATCGGTTTATCTTTTACATCTGTCAATCCAATTATGCCCAATAATTCTTTTGTACGTTCTTTAATTTCGAAACGTGTCAAACCTGCCCAGGCACCGAAGAATTCCAGATTTTCTTTCGGACTAAGTTCCTGATAAAATGAAAAGTCCTGAGGAACAAAGCCGAATAGTTTTTTTATGGATTTATTTTTACTTCTTATTTCGTTCCCAAAGAGTTTAATGCTGCCTTTCTCATATTGGAGTAGTCCTGTTATCAGGTTCATCAGCGTTGTTTTTCCGGCACCGTTGGGTCCCAGCAAACCAAATTTCTCTCCTTCAATTATTTTCAGATTAAACTGTGGTAAACAGTTAATAGCTTGTCCGGGGTAGGAAAAGGAAAGGTTTTCGATATGAAGAGCCAAATTACCCATTACCATTTAATTTTTGATAGGGCAGTAAATGCTTCTTTTTCCAATTCAGCGATTTCATATAAATAATCAGCCATAGTATCAAAATCATTTTGAGTGCTCAACCGTCCTTTATAGATTCCGGCAGCCTGAACTGCAGAGTTTCGCCAGATATCACCCGATTTGGTAAACTGTTGAGAAATATCCAATAAATGATCATTGGGTAAATACTGATGCGTCTCCTGCAAAAAAGCGGCATAAATGTATCGAAACCCACCTCCTCCGGTACCAATTTCTTCCTGCATACGAACCAGTTGTGCCAAATAAAGCTTCGCTTTTTCCAAGCCTAATTTAGTTCTCCACTTTTTTATTTTATTTGCAGTGTACTTTATTCCGCTCACTCCTGCAATATTGCCCGGTATTCGGAGCATATCCCTGACATTTCTGCTAATGCCCGATTTTATGGCTTTGCGCAGTTGATCATCCGTTACAATTGTATTTTCTTTTGGGAAATATATTTGTCCTTTAGGAGCCAAAGCACCTTTAGCAAACCTCACTCGCTCTAATTCATAGTCACTAAGGCTTGTAACAGTTTCCATTACAGGATCGCTAATAAGGTATCGATCATTTTCTTTACCATAAACAATAATATTGTGGGCGTTAAAATGAAACCGATATTCTTTTGGGAAATAAGATAGGTAATAAACCCCCACCTGACAGCCCACTGGCTGACCATCGGAAAGTTTATGGTCAAGAAATAGTTGAGCTTTTTCTTTTGATGAGAAGGTTTTCCGAATGATAGGAATCGCTAATGCTTTACACGTTCGTTTGAAAATAAGTCCGGGCATTGTTCTAAACGCAATTGCAGGACCGTTATTTATCTTCAACAGTGGTATATAGATATAAAACAAACCGGAACCAATTCCAAAAGCCAAAGGTTCTGTAATTTGATTAACCCCACAATTTTTTAATAAGTTTGTTGTTACCCCGTTTTCGCAATGAGCCGCCTGGATGTGCCTAAAATCAACTTTCATCAAATCTAATATCTTTTAATTTATCAATATTAATATCGAAAGTTTCAGCATACAATTTCAATTTTTTGTCTGATAATTTATTGAATATTTCTGGTTTTAAATGGCGCTTGATAGTCCATTTATAAAACCCTGTATAGGAAGATAAAATTGTGAAATCCATTAATTTTAATTCCATATAAAACAAAATCGGACTTGCTTCACCTTTAAGCACTTTTTCCTTTGCAATAGCAATTCTATTTTCAATATCTTCCCAGGCAACATTCAGAGCCGACGATTTAATATCCCATCCGGTGCTCAGATTTGCAGAGTAATTTCCTGCATCATCAACAGCATAGCATACTTCCTTTGTGAAATTTTTTAAGGAACTTTGATCTTGAGGAATTTCCGTTTTTTTCATCTCAACATACCGTTAATAAACCAAAGACATAGGAGAATCTAGAACTCTCCGGAACAGCCAATAATATTTTTTGTCCCTTTTTTAATTTACCACTATTAAAAAGTTCTTCGATCATTAAATAGATGGATCCGGCACCAACATTTCCAATAGTAGTAAGGTTAGTGAACCATTTTTCATTAGGAATATGCAATCCGTTTGAATCTAAAAAATCAGCTATTTTACTTCTGAAAAACTCGCTTGACATGTGGGGCAAAAAATAATCAATCTCATTTACGATCAGTCCTTTTTTCGCTATAATATCCTTAAGCTTATTAAATCCCAACAAAACAATATTCTGACCTAATAATTTCACATCCTGTTTGATACTCATAATGGATTTATTCACAATCTCACTTTGTGAACAATCCGAATAACTCTTTAAAGTGCCGTCAGGAAGCTTTTCACTCGCCATGTTCATACAAGTTTCAACCTGGTTGGCATAGGAAACTCCCTCAATCCAATCAATTCTTAAGCTGAGGCCATTCTCATTTGGTTTATTTTGCAATAAAAAGGCTGCCGCGCCATCTGAAAGCATCCATCGCAAAAAATCTTTTTCAAAACTTAAATAAGGATTTTCCTCTAACAAGGATAAATTATATACTTCGTTTTCGAAACAGGACGATTTTATTAATGGTGAAATTCTTTCAGAACCCGCACTTACAGCATTTTCAACCTCCCCGCATTTAATTGACATATAAGCATATTTCAAAGCATGCATTCCTGCGCAACAAACTCCGGAAGGAGAAACCACTTCCATTGGAGAGGATTCAGTTAACTCGCCATGAACCATCACTGCATGTGAAGGCATCATCTGATCGGGCGAGGATGTTCCACATGACAATAATTGTACCGATTGAATTGGAAAAGGAGAATTCTGAAATAAGGATTTTATCGCTAACGCTGTCATCCCGTAATTAGTATGAGTAGGATTCCCAGCCTTATCAACAGCATAAAACCGTTGCTTAATACCATTATTTCTCAAAACTACATGTTTTGATTTTGAAGCTTTTTCATTAATAACACCTAAATAAGATTCCATTTCATCATTTGAAACCGGCTCATTCGGTAAATACTTTGCTGCTCTGTTAATGTAAACCTGATGTAATGACATTTAAACCTAATTATAATTTATTCCCAAATAATACTTCTTCTTACTTTTTACGCTCTTCATCACAAAGTGCTGAACGAAAATCACGTTAAACAGAACAACAAAAGGCGAAACGATAAATAATGCAAAAAAAAGATAGTACTTGAATAAAATAAGCCAAAGAGTTCGGTTTTTCTTCTTTATGATTGCATTTGCCCAAATATTAAATATTTTCTTTGCCCTTGGCTCAATAAACATGATATTTGATCCAAGTTCCACTGCCCCCTTTTCTACAAGTTCATTTTGCAAACCCAAATAATTATTTTCCTTCAAGCGTTTTTTCACCATTTCTCCGAAAACACTGGATTGCCTGATATCCGCTTCTGAAACACCCGGAACAGGGAAAAGCCCCCATAATTTTTCCTTTTTACCATTTACCATCCAATGCAAAATGGAAACAGCGCTGGATAAATTATCATGCCTGTCTTTTAATACTATATTCCCCACTAAACTGGCACCCGCTTCCATTAATGCTTTTTTTACTTTTTCCTGAGCGCAGATCCACATATTTCTTGAACCAATAAGGGTAACAACGTTAGTTCCTTTTAAAATCTTAACAAAATCAGGATTTTTTAATATGGAAGTTGCCGGAATGCTTGGAGATAAAAACCAAGGCTGATAAGCAAAAACAATTAAATCGTATGCTGATTCTTTGAAATCAATTTTCCCTAAAGGTAGCGCGCTACCTAAAACGCTCTCTGGCATAGCATCAAAAAAACTTTTACTTGTCCAGGGAAATTTAAAATTGTCCGTAATTTCAATACGCTTAACTTCAACATTCATGCCCTCCTTAACAAAAGGAGCGGCAAAGTGCTCCACAATATCCTTTAACTGACCTGTTTGTGAATAATAAATCAGCAGTATTTTTTTATTCATCTTTTATAAAATTCAAGGAACTGACAAGTTTGTCTTTTTTGACTTTTTGCGATAATCAAGAATAATGTTTTGCAAAGGGGCAGGGGCACTATTAAATTTTTTCTCAATCAAAAGACAATCCTCACTAATTTGCTTATTATACCCCAAAAAAACAGGTGAATTTTCCTGAACGATTAATCGTAAAAACCTGAATTCGCAATTTTCACTATTTTTAACAATGGTGCTGTCCAACATTAATTTCCCTGACCTAAAAAGAGAAAGTTTAATTTTTTTATTTTCTATTAAATTCGCCTCCTTCATTAACAGAGCTCCTTCATACGCATTCCTATCAGGTAAAGGTACCGTTTTGATTGAAATAAATTGATCGTTAACCTGAAGTAAATTCCCAGATGACATTGTATAGTAAAAAGTCGATTTATCAAAACGGGGACTCCTGTGCAGATCGCCTTCCTGTAGATTAAACAGAGAAAAAATAAAAGCAAATAACACACTTATTTTCATAAAAAAACAATGTCTCTTGAATTGAATAGACTAAATCTTAAACAATTTTAAATTTTCCTTTAAACTTGATAAATATCTTTGCATTATTAATAAAGCTGGCATTTACATCTAACTTATTATCAACCTGTTTCACGACAAAATCAATTTGAAATTGATTGGTTTCACCGGGATTAATCATACTTAAAAATTTTATATTATTTCCCTCCGAAAGTATAAGTTTTTCGTGAAATTTCGCCATTAATATTTCCTTGATTGTTTGTACCAGACAAACTCCGGGAGCTACCGGAATTTGAGGGAAATGACCTTTATATATCAGGTGGGCCGGATTTAACTCAATATTGCAGTTAAAAGAATTATTCATTTCCTTAGTAAATGTCGAAGCCGTTTCGGTATAAAAATTTTCAAGTAAATTGTAATTCATTTGTAAACAATTTGGTATTCAAATCCACCTTGAAATTAGTCAAAATCTTCGCCTGCGATATCGCACCGAAAACAGTTTTGGTTCAATTATGGTTGTAATTTCCTATCTATACTAGTCAATTCAATCCTTAATCGAATAAATCCTTTATGTTTTAACAGTATTTGTTTTGCATTTAAGTTTTCGTTATAAAGATAGTTCACTTTTTCTTTCCAACCGAGGTTTCCCCTAACAATAATTTTTTCAACAGTTTTTGTGCCGGCATTAACAAAATAATAGTATTTTAAGTTCCCCTTTGCTGTTTGGTAGATATATCCCGTTTTATTTTCCTGCTCAAAAATATTCGCTTCTGTATTTATTAAATTTTGAAGAAGAATAAGTTTCATATCACTTTCCAACAAATCTAAAACTTCAGGTTTATTTAGCGGTTCAAACACATAAATTAATTTGAATTGATTATTTCGGATTTCAAAATCAAACATTTTCATTCCTAATTCTGTAATAAATACCAAATGAGAGGTAATGGAATCGGTTTGTTTTAGCACTATTAACCCACTGTAATAGCGGTTATATAAAGTAATTTCAGCCTTATATAATAGCGAATTATCCCTATTTACTATTGAATGTATGTCTGACTCCGCAACAAATCCTTTTTTTCTAAGACTGTAATTTTGAGTTGGCGAACAGGAGACTATAGTAACGAACAGACTACTTAAGCAAAAATATTTCAGGAGTAATTGCCGCATTTAATTTTTTGTTACTAAAGTCGATAGTTGTATTATCATCACCAGGTTCCAACATCTCTAATTTTATTACCGAAGTTACATTTTTATCAAAATACATACATATTTTTTTAAGACTTTCTTTCATTGCTTTGTCGATTGGAGAAAGTTCCAGTTTAACACTTTTGTCATTTTCGAAATACGCGATCTTAAATTTACTTGAATTCAAAATGCTTCCATTAACACAGGAAATCATAATGTCATTAATTTCTTTGAACACTTTGTTGGAGTTCATGTCATACTTTTTCACTTTGTTCTCATCTTTAATCAAAATTCTATCTTTATTAATAACGATGCAATATTTGTAAGGCTCTGAATATTCCCAGCGCAGCTTGTTTTGTTTCTGAAACCAAAAATGTCCTTTACTGATAACCTTTTCCGATAACATACTTAGATTTTTTACCTGTACAAAATCGCTTTCGATACTATTAATTTCCTTAGACATTTTATCGATCTGACCTTTAAGAAGTATCGTGTCTTTTACAGATTTGTAGGTTGTTTGAGCAAATAAGCCCCTCCCGACCTCCCCGAAGGGGAGGAGAAACAACGCACAAGCCAAAACCCCTCCCGACCTCCCCAAAGGGGAAGAGAACCAATGAATAAGCCAAAACAAATAAATTTGCGGGTGGCTGTTCCTCCCCTCTGGGGAGGCTAGGAGGAGCCTTGGATTCTTTTTATACATACGGTTTTCTTTTTATCAATTTATCTAATCCAATCACTTTGTAATTATTTTGCATCAAATAATTCAACACTTCCTCAAGAACAAGTTCAACTTCCTCAACAGTATCATGAAATAGTATTATTGAACCAGGTTTTATTCGTTTTTTTACCCGTTCAGCTAATTCATTTTTATTTTTAATTGATGTATCAAGCGACCGTACATTCCAGCCAATTACATCAAAATTTAGTTTTCGGCATGATTTGGCCAAAAAAGGAGTAGTTACGCCATAAGGAGGACGGAAAAACGCAGGCTCCTTCCCTATTACTTTTTTTATTTCTTCATTACCCGATTGTAAATCCCTGATCATTTGTCGGGCAGTCATAAAATCAAACCAATTGGAATGTGAATAACTGTGATTACCAATCAGGTGACCATCTTCATGCATTTTTTTTAATAAACCTTCATTCCCTTTAATCCGATTCCCGATACAAAAAAAAGTTGCTTTTATATTAAACTTATTTAACACATTCAACACATTTTCAGTGCGCTTCGGCACGGGGCCATCATCGAATGTAAGCGCAACAATTTTTTCACTGGTTTTTATTGAGCATATTGTTTTTACATAAAACCCCGAATCAACAAAATATGAACCATAAAATTCGATGCTGATAAAAAAAAACACAGAAATTAAATACCAATACCAATTTATTGAATATGCAAAATTCAGACCAATTAGAAGTATCCAAAATGCCGTAAATAAAACAAGTATTGTCCGGTGATTTAACATGCTGAAACACACATTAGTGAATATTGCTTATCGTGGTAATGATTAACTATCAAAATATGCTGAATGTCTGAAAGTACTCTATCGTCAGACAAAATAGCTTGTGGAACAATTTGTTTTTTTAAAATATTTGCAGCCAGCCACATTGCAAACCCGCTGGCAGTAAAGTATTCGCCGCATAAAAGTTTAAAATACCCTATTGGTAAATTAACCTTTTTATTAAATTCAGAGATTTTTTTATCCATTTGTTCATCGCCGCAATTACCGCTCAAAACAAGGCTTATTTGATTGATTTGTAATCCTATGCCTGCTAAAAACAATTCCGTTTCACGCATTAACTCATCCGCATCCTCAAGATGTTGTTTGCATTTCAGTCCGTTTATTTTGGCATAACTCGATGGGGTTGAAGAGTTGCTAATATTGAAAAATGCAGCGCCTTCGCCCAAGCTGTAACCTTTACTGGTACTATTCCAAATCGTTTGCAAATGCTCTGTTTTCTTTAGACGACCTGTTCTTTGGAACAATTCAAATAATGAAGGGGTAATCTCATCGATACCACCCACTAAAATAGTTGAGGCTTCTTTTTCATCTAATAACATCATCGCGTCAAGCAAGGCATATTCAAAGGAAAGGTTTTGATGAACATAGGTAAAATTAGTCCCGTAACATTTAAAAGTCAATGCTAACTGACCGGCAACCGTATTATGTGTTGATTGAATAAAAGCAGTTGGAGTGAGGAGTTGTTCGTTATTATCCAACATGGATCGCAAAAACTTATCTGTGTCTTCGTAACAACCAATACCGGTGCCTGTAATGATTGCATCAACATTTTCCAAGCCGGCTTTTTTCATGCTCATCATCCCGGCAGCGAGTCCCATTTTAACTATATGTGACATCCGCCTGATAGCGGCAGGAGGAATATATTCTTTGTAAACAGGCTCTGTTGCTGATAATTTATTGCTTGATGATTGTGAAGATACATTTTCAAAAAAGTAATTTTCATCAATTGTATTATGATGTGAGATGCAGGATAGTCCGTTTATATAAGCTGTCATGTTAATTCCTGCTAAAAATTAAAGAGGAACAATTTCCACCAAATCCAAAAGAATTAGAAAGCACATAATTTACAGAAACATTCCTTTCTAATTTATCGACAGGACATATTGTTAAATCACTCATTTGATTGCTTCGGTTTAAACACGGAAAAATCAATTTATTCTGTATCGCTAATATCGAAATTACAGCTTCAATGGCAGCTGACGCAGCAAGCGTATGGCCTGTAAATGCTTTTGTAGAACTAAATTTCGGGACATCGTTATTAAACAACGTTTGCATTGCCAGCCCCTCTGAAGAATCATTGTTAGGCGTTCCCGTTCCATGTGCATTAATGTAATCAATACTTTGGGGAGAAATTCCTGCAACCTGAAAAGCCTTTTGCATAGCCAGTAAAGCGCCATGTCCTTCGGGTGATGATGCTGTTTGATGAAACGCATCATTCGCGTTACCATAACCAAGTAATCGTGCGAGTGTTTTTTTGTTTTTTTGCTGCACTATTTTCTCAGACTCTAAAACTAAATATGCTGCACCTTCTCCTAAATTCAATCCTTTCCGATTTTCATCGAAAGGTTTGCACCATTCTTTGTCAAGTATCATGAGGGTATTAAACCCATTCAAGGTAAATTTAGAAAGTGGGTCAACGCCGCCAACAACAACCCTGTCAAGGATGTCGTTTTTTATTAAACGGGCTCCCAGCATGATGGCATTTGCGGCAGATGAACAGGCAGTACTAATTGTAGTGACATAATCAGTTATACCCAAATGTTTTGCAATATCATTAGTGCTAACACCACTAAAATGGCTATCAATAAAATTTATATTGGTTTTCCCTTCAAAAAAATCTTTGTAAAGTAATTCGGAAGCACACATTCCGGCAACCGTGGTAGAGGATATAAAACCGGTTCGCGCCTCCTTAATGTTGTCAATAGATGCTTGTTTCAATGCTTCTTTGGCTGCTAAAAATCCAAGGAGAGTTGTTCGATTATAATTGCCAATTCCGGCCATTTCAATAAGCTCATCATTGCTGTGTTTTACTTCGCCTACAACAAATTTATCTTTATGAAAAGTTTCAAGATATTTTATTTGTTCAATCCCGCTTTTACCTGTAGCTAATGATAGCAATGTCTCCTCCACAGAATCACCGATTGCAGAGATAATCCCCATTCCTGTTATGTAAACCTTGTTGTACATTGGTTGGCCCCTCCCGACCTCCCCAAAGGGGAGGAGTTGGTATCCTAATAAACTTTGTTATTTATAGCTTGTGCGTTAGTTCCCCCTCCCTTCGGGAGGGCTGGGGTGGGCTTTTATATATTCCGCCATCGATTGAACGGAAGCAAAAATTGCTTTTGCCTCTTTTGGATCTTGAATTTTAATGTTGTAATTTTTTTCTAAAAGCACGATTAATTCAAGTGCATCTATCGAATCTAACCCTAAACCTTCGCCAAATAAAGGAGCATTTGCTTCAATATCTTCAGGTTTAAGTTCGGCTAAATTTAATTGCTCGATGATTTGTATTTTTAAGCTTTTTATTAACTCTTCCATTTATACTGTTTTTATTTATTACTAGTTGGTAAATTAGGTTTTTCGCAAAATCCTGAAGGGATTGAATTTGAATAGCCTCCGATATTATCGGAGGTGCAAGAGATTCATCCATAGGAACGCAACCGCGGAGCGGTTGAATATTTCATAACAAATATTTTTCTTCAAATACAATCTCGTGTTCATTAAGCATCTCAATATATTCCTCTCTGAAAGTTTTAATTGTATGATGTTCTTCCTGCCTTTTCACATATTCTATCAATCTATCTTTTTCCTTAATTGAATAAGTGAAAGCAGCATATCCATCCTGCCATCCACGAAATTTAGGAAACAGTTCAGATTTCTTAATATATTCCGAACTAGCTAATTTAATGTCTTTGATAAAAGAAGATAAAGATATGGAAGGGTGCAGATGTGTAATAATATGCAAATGATCTTCAATTCCATTGATGCGATACAAATGACAGTTTTTACTTTTATGTATACCAAAAATATATTTAAACAACTCCTGCCGATTTGGTTTGCTGAGGGTTTGCTCCCGATCCTTCGTGCTGAAAACAAGTTGATAGATAATTTTCATCCTTTCCGTTTCTATTCAACCCTTTCAGGGTTGAGTCTCTTTATTACTTTTCCACCGATTGCATCGGTGGTTATTCATATTAAAGCCCTTTGGGCTTCAACAATATCAAATAGTATTATATAATTGATAAATTGTTTCCAAATTGTGGGGCAAATTAAGCCCTTTTCTTTCTTCGTTAAAATTAGCTTTTTTTACGCAATACACAAACGCCTCACTCTCTATTCCATCCACATTTATCCAACCACAAACAACATCCGTAGTATGATTGTTTGTAAAGGCTATTGAAACATAATCGTACATAAGCTTTTCATCAAATGTTTCAGTTACAAAAAATGCATTTTCACCTGTAAACTTGTGTTTAATTGCAATTTCACCAATAATAATATTGGGTAGCGTATAAACAAATACTGCAGGACTCGGGAAATAATTATTTTTATCTGTAATCGTTTTTAAATGATTCCTGTCAGTTTCAAGGCTTGCAGCGTTATTAGAAACAAAAACTGCCACTTTATCTCTTTCCGAATTTGCTATTTCCGTATTGCTTCGTATTGCCATTTCAGCAGCTAGCATTCCTAGTTTGCAACTATTATCCATCTTAAAAAACTTTGGATAATTCAAATTTAACTGTTTGTATAAATTTACTAGGAAAGCCTGAAAATCAATTGATATATTGTCAATTGCAATTTTATCACCGTTTAACCAAACAGTATTATTTTTTATTTTACACCAGGATACAATTGTTGCTTCCATTATTATACCTTTTCAAATATTGCTGCGGCATTACAGCCGCCAAAACCAGATGCTGTTTTCAAACAACTGCTTACTATTTTTTGTTCAGTTTTTTTAATCACATTTAATTCCTGTGTTGTTCCTTGTGATTCAAATCCCATCGATTGAATTAATGTATTTGATGTCAAAGAATTGATGGCAATCACGCTTTCCAAAACACCGGCTGCCCCTAATGTATGTCCATAATAACCTTTCAAGCTGTTTATTGGCAGATGATTAAGTTGCGCCCTTGCAAACGCAACAGCCTCCATTTCATCATTAAATTCAGTTGCAGTACCATGTGCAGAAATAAAATCAATGGTTTTTGTTTTTGAATCTTCAATCGTTTTCCTAACCGCAAGCAACAAACCATCACCATTTCGTGAAGGTCCAGAAATATGATTCGCATCATTAGCCGAGTTTCCGGCAGAAATATTAATCCCACTGATTTCGTCCGAACTTATTAATAAGCTGGAAGCGGCTTCTCCCAAATTAATACCCACACGATTTTTATCAAATGGCTTGCTTGGCGCATCGCTCATGGCATTAAAAGATTTAAAACCCGACAATGTAAATTCAGAAACGATATCGGCGCCACAAACAACAATATTTTTATAATTCCCATTTTCAACAAAACGCATCCCGACAATTATGGCTAATAAACCCGAAATACAGGCATTTGAAACTACTAAAGGGGTATTTATACATCTAAAATATTCACCAATAGTTTTTGCAAAAACAGGTAAATATGCTCTATTGTGGTCTATGTTTTTATAGGCACCTTCCAAAACATCGATATTTCCTTTGGTTGTTGAAATTATAAGTAAGTTTTCCTTATTATTAAAATCAATTTTCGATTGCTTTACTAAATCCTGAATGGAAAGTATGCACATTTTCTCTAAATGTGTAAACGTATCGACATTTGAAATGGTCGAGAAATTATCATTAAGATATGATTCCTCTATTTTAGAACAGCAAAACAAAGATTCAGAAAAAGGAAAATGCTGTTGGCGCACCGCTACTTTGCCTTGCAGGAGTGCATCAAAATTTTGTGCTGTAGTAAAGCCTAAGGGGCTTATAATGTTATTTGCGCCTAAATATGCGGACATACTAAATAAAATATTTTCCTTTCCACTCTTCAAAAAAAGGTGGCAGCGTTATCATTAATTCTTTTTTATGAATATCCAGAAACACTTGTATGGTTTTACCTTTACAAACAAGTTCCTTTTTATCGTTAAAAATAGTATACTCAAATATTATTTTGGCAGCGGGATCGTCCACCATGGTAGTTTCCACAAGTATTGTTTCGCCAATGCCAACCATTCTTTTAAAATCACATTCAATATGAACCAAAGGAACTGCAAGTCCGGTTTTTTCAAAAATATCCATGTAGCTTAATCCGAATTTTTTTCCAAAATCTTCCCTTCCATCTTCAAAATATTTCACATAATTGCCATGCCATACCATTCTTAAAGCATCACATTCACTAAAACGAACAACAATCCGGGTAGTATTGCTTAATATTTTAGGCCGCGTTTTATTCATTTGTTTGCTCGGGTTTTTGAATGAATATTTTCATTTCACAGGTTGCAACTTTATCCCCATTACAACTGGATTCCCCTTCCACTAGTGTTATTCCCATTACATCCATTTTTAACGTGACTGTTGTTTCAATTAGTTCGCCAACTTCAGGCAATTTATAAATGATCAGGTCTTTTATTGCACCAATAAAACCTACAAGCGGTTCTGCTCCGTATTTTTTCACTTCATATCCTGCCTTGGCAGCAGCAGTTTGTGCGATATTTTCAATTATCCCAGGTTCATGTAATATCCCATCTTTCACAAAAATATTATCTTCTTTGACTTCAAAAGTAGTTTTTATAACCCTGTCATCGCAATAGTTAATTGTATCAATCATAACTATTGGATTGCGTTGAGGGATATAATCTGCTATTTGTTCTTTGCTAACTAATATAGTTTCCATAAATTATCTTGATTAAGGGCATTTCCAATTACTGAACTACTTTTACTTCAACAAAATAATCAAAATTCATAAACAAATAATATCCCCTGACAGGGTTTCAAACCCTGTTAGGGTTTATGAAACTCTTTAGTTTACATTCTGAAACTAAAAAGATTTGACATTTAGTTTTCATTTGCTTAATAAATTCTTATAAAATATTTGAAACGTGATAACTGTTGCCAATTTACCCCTAACAGGGTTTGAAACCCTGTCAGGGTATATATGCAAGACTATATTAAAACTACATAATTATTGGCATTATATTTAATTCTCCGCCCAAAAATCATAAAAATTAAACCATTGAGTAGGGTATCTTTTTACCATTTCCTCAAGTTCAATGATGTACTGGTCTGAAATCTCTTTTACTGCAACCTCCACTTCCTTTTCTGTCCTTGCCCGCTTCACTTCTATTGGTTTTTTAGCAAAAAAATGATACTGCTTATTTGTTTCTTTTACAGCAAAAACAATGGTTATAGGAACTCCAAATTTTGCTGCCATAACAAATGGTCCACGGGGAAATTTGGCCTTTTTACCCATAAAAACTTTTTCAATGGTTGGTGTACCCGGCAGATAACGATCACCGTGCATCACCACCCATTCGTTATTACTAAAAGCCTTATGAAGTTCAACTACATGTCCCATTTCTCCATCTTTAATGGCAATGATATTGAAGTTTCTTTTCTTCATTACCTCACCCATATAAGCTTTCATTTTTTCCGCTTCATTATCATAGATTAAAACATTAAATTTTGTATCCAATATTTCAAGCATTTGCCCGGCTATTTCCCAATTTCCGATGTGTGCACTTAATAAAACACTTCCTTTCCCAAGATTTTTCAGGTACACTAAATTTTCGTCGTGGCCTTCGTGTATAATATTGAACTTATCTTTTATTCCTGCCAGTAAAGCAACTTTATCTAATAATGTTTGTCCAAACACATAATAATTCCGATAGGTAGCTGCATAGGCTTGCCACCCTTTGTAGCCTAGTATTTCTCTAAAATAGATTAAAGATGTTTTGGTAGATTTAGCGGTGACAAAAAAATAAAAAGCTACAAATCGTAAAAAAAAATACGCGATTTGCAGCCCGAAAAAATTAAGTATAAAAACAAAAAATTGTTGCCCTTTAACGCCCCCCTTATTTTTCCCTTCCCATTTTTTATTGTTTGACATTTTTATTACCTCACCCTTAATTCCCTCTTCAAAGGAGAGGGGCAATAGGCGATACTGTTAAATTGCCTATTGTTAAATTGCCAAATTGCCTACTCCATTATTTAAACTACTTCTTTCTGACTTACCTTGTTAAAGCAATAATCGTAAAAATCCTGGAACGTATGAATATTGACAAAATCTTCGCCAACAACTTTAAAACCAAGGTTGCTTTCGATAACAACAACTAAATCAACATAATCCAGGCTATCCAGATCGAGCGTTGTGCGAAGGTTTGCTTCAGGTACAATTACTGTTGGATCAACTTCAAATTCCTTCACTAAAAATTCCTTTACTGTAGAAATGATTTCTTCTTTTGTCATAGCTTGTTTTATGCTTATTTTATTTTTTTTATTATTAAGGTCGAATTTGTTCCTCCGAATCCGAAAGAGTTACTTAAAAAAGTGTCGATTTTTTTCTCAGTAGTTTTTGTTGCAATATTAAGTTTGGCTGATGCTTCATCAGGGTTTTCAAAGTTAATACTTGGCGCCACAAAATTATTTTGCATCATCAGCGTTGAATAAACAATTTCACTTGCACCTGCCATCCAGCACTCATGCCCTGTCATAGACTTTGTGGAACTTACCAATGGTTTAGAATTACCAAAAACCTGGTCGATAGCAATAGCCTCGGTACTGTCACCGCCAACTGTTGAAGTCGCATGTGCGTTAATGTAATCAATATCATATTCGCTTAAATTCGCATCTTTTAATGCCATACTTAAGGAACGTACCTGGCCATCAATACTCGAATTGGAAATATGCTCCCCGTTTGAAGAGAATCCATAACCAATAACCTCAGCTATAATAGTTGCACCGCGCTTAACAGCTGTTTCATAATCTTCCAAAACTAAACTAGCCGCTCCACCACTTGGCACTAAACCATCCCTATCCCTATCAAAAGGACGTGAAGCTTTTGTTGGCTCATTTTCGCGAATGGAAAATGCACTTAATCCATCAAAACTGCCAAATGCGAAAGGATTTACCTCTTGCGCACCACCACAAATAATATGATTCTGCAAGCCCCATTTTATCATTAAATAACCCAATCCTATGGAGTGGGAGCCACTTGCACAGGCAGCACTAATCGTAAAATTAATTCCTTTTAATTTAAAAATCGTTGAAAGGTTCATGGTTACAGTACAATTCATCGATTGAAAAATTGAACCCGAACCGATTAAAGTGGTATCTTTTTTTATTCTGACAATATCAATGGCTTCCATTACTGCTTTGGCAGAACTGTCATTGCCGAATAAAATTCCTGTTTCGTTTTTATCCAGCCAGTCAATGTCCATCCGGGCATTTTTGGTGGCTTCAAGGGTTGAAAGATAGGCGTATTCCGCTTCCTGTGAAAGTTGTATCCGTGCGCGGCGATCCAATAATCCCTTTAACTGCGGCGTTTCCACCTTGCCAGTTAAACCTGACCGATACCCAAAAGATTTCCGTTCAGGATCCAGCACAATGCCTGATTTACCTTGAAATAAAGAATCCCTGACAGCATCCAGATTACTACCTAAACACGACCAAATACCCATACCCGTTATAACAACTCTTCTCATTTTTTTCTATTAATTTTGCTAAGTAACAATTTAGCAAACACTAATTCGTAATTCGTTTTAAATTCGTAATTCGTAGGACATTACGAGTACAAACCTCCGTTGACCGAGATAACCTGCCCCGTAACATAGGATGATTTTTTTGACGCTAACCACCCCACAACATCCGCTACCTCCTGCGGTTCACCAAAACGCGACATTGGTATCAAAGCTTTAAAATCTTTTTCGTTTAAATCCTGCGTCATGTCGGTTTTTATAAAGCCGGGAGCTACCGCATTTACAGTAATCCCCCTACGTCCTACCTCTTGCGACAATGCTTTTGTAGCACCAATAACAGCTGCTTTTGAAGCTGAATAATTTGTTTGTCCGGGTAAGCCTTTTAATCCGGAAAGTGAAACTACACTAATGATACGTCCGTATTTTTTCACCAACATATCCTTAACAACCAAACGTGTTACATTAAAAAAACCATTTACAGCAATATCCATAACTGAATGCCATTCGTTGTCACTCATCCACATCATCAGGTTATCCTTACGGATTCCTGCATTGTTGACCAACACTTCTAAAACTTTGGTTGTCTTATTGTTTTCCATCCATTTACCCAACACCTCTTCAACCTCAACAAGTTTTGACACATCAAATTTCATCAGTTCTACTTCAACACCTTTGCTCTTAATTAATTCGAGTGTTTTGTCAGCTTCCTCCTGATTTGATTGGTAATTCAATAAAATATTGTAACCCATATCTGCTAATTCCAGGCAGATTGCTTTGCCTATTCCACGAGACCCTCCGGTTACCAATGCGTATTTTAACATAATTAATTTTGAATAAACAGCGAATTTACAAAAAAAATCGTTTAACGTTATCCCTCGAAAGCTCTATCTATAACAATTTTATTATTTTGCCTTAGCTATATCTATTGATATTTGGTCACAGGATTTTTGCGTGTGTCCCAAAAATATAACAAGTAGATGGTGTCCCCCGAAATGCGATATAATAGTAAATTATGCTTAGTTACGATAGCTTCCCGTGCATCTTCTTTTCCAGCCGAACGAAAGGCTAAAGGGTGTTGACGGATGTGTGCCGTACAGCATCAAACGTTTTTTCTGCTTCGGGAGTCCAAATTACTTTTTTAACCATTTGCTGTATTTTTTCATCACTTCTGCATCATGTCTGCCTATGCCTTTTTTAGACTGCTCGATTCCCCGCTCAACACCTTGTCTCACTTCATCGGGCATTCTGTCCCACAAGGTTGGAATATCTTCGACAAAAGTTTTTACTACCGTGAGTACAGCTTTCTTTTTTTTCTCTGATAATTGCCCCAGATATTCTATAATCTGGTGGTCTATACTTTTCAGGTGTGCCATAGATGGAATATATTTCTGCGTTTTGAAATTGCCGTTAATTTTTGATTTTATTTTGATTCCATTTTGTTTGCCACCTATTTACCAGAATATTGTAATCCCATGACGGCGAACTCTAAACAAATAGCCCTTCCTATTACACGAGACCCTCCGGTTACCTATGCGTATTTTAACATAATTAATTTTGAATAAACAGCGAATTTACAAAAAAAATCGTTTAATTATATTCCTTAAAATTGCTTATCTGCTTTAGACATGCTGTCTTTTATTGTTTTGTAATTCCT
>JAVHPR010000093.1:0-5515 GCA_036170695.1 Bacteroidia bacterium | reverse complement strand
ATTTATCTTCTTCCGAAAGTTCATCCATACCAAGGATAGCAATAATATCCTGCAACTCCTTGTAACGTTGCAAAATTTGTTTTACGCGCTGTGCAGTACCATAGTGTTCTTCACCTAAAACAGCGGCACTTAATATACGAGAAGTTGAATCCAGAGGATCCACCGCAGGATAAATACCTAATTCAGCTATCTTACGATTCAATACTGTTGTAGCATCCAAGTGGGCAAATGTTGTAGCTGGAGCCGGATCTGTTAAGTCATCGGCCGGAACATAAACAGCTTGCACTGATGTAATAGAACCACGTTTTGTTGAAGTAATGCGCTCTTGCATTAATCCCATTTCAGTAGCCAGTGTAGGCTGATACCCCACAGCTGAAGGCATACGTCCTAACAAAGCTGATACCTCAGAACCTGCCTGAGTAAAACGGAAAATATTGTCAATAAAAAATAATATATCACGTCCACCAGATTGCTCATCACCATCACGGAAATATTCTGCCATTGTTAAACCTGATAATGCAACACGTGCACGTGCTCCCGGAGGCTCATTCATTTGTCCGAACACCAATGTAGCTTGAGATTTGGCTAATTCAGCAATATCCACTTTTGATAAATCCCATCCGCCTTTTTCCATCGAATGTTTAAATGCTTCACCATAACGGATTACACCTGATTCAATCATTTCGCGTAATAAATCATTTCCTTCACGTGTACGTTCACCAACACCTGCAAATACTGATAAACCTGCGTAACCTTTAGCGATATTGTTAATCAATTCCATAATCAATACTGTTTTACCAACACCAGCACCTCCAAACAAACCAATTTTACCACCTTTTGCATAAGGCTCCAATAAATCAATTACTTTAATACCGGTAAATAATACTTCGGTAGAAGTGGATAGATCTTCGTATCTCGGCGGAGTACGGTGAATTGGGGCTCCACCTTCATTACTAATCGGTCCGATACCATCAATTGCTTCACCAACCACATTAAATAAACGGCCTTTTACTTTGTCGCCAACAGGCATTGTGATACCTCTTCCCGTATTTGTTACCGGCATTCCACGATATAAACCATCCGTTGAATCCATAGCGATAGTGCGAACAGTATCTTCACCGACGTGTTTTTGAGTTTCAAAAATAATTTTTTGTCCATTAGGTTTAACAACCTCAAGAGCATCCAGAATATTTGGTAATGACGTTCCGCCTTCAAAACTTACGTCAACGATAGGACCAATTATTTGTGCGATTTTACCTGTTTGTTTTGACATATTTATGTAGATGTGAATTTTAAAAACTTCGCGAAATTAGTATATTTTATTCAGCTAAAAAAACGATTGTTAGTATTTTTATAATTAGTTTTGAAAATAATTACACACATAATAACAGGGATTACACAGATGCTAAAATCAAAGTATCAGGAGTACTCTTTTTTTATACGGAAATACTCTGAGGCTTTATGCAGGAGGGCGTAAGTAATTTATTTTTGTTTTTTCTTTTTTTATCCGTTTAATCATTTTTTAGATGAAAGTTTATACTAATATTAAAGATTTTAAAGATGTAAAAAATCCGGTGGTTACTACCGGAACATTTGATGGGGTTCATTTAGGCCATCAAAAAATTATTTCCCGGTTAAAAGAAGTCGCGTTTAAAAATAATGGAGAAACGGTACTACTAACTTTTTATCCTCACCCACGAATGGTACTTTACCCCGAAGACAATGAACTGAAATTACTCAACAGTCAGCAGGAAAAAATTGAACTTCTCGAAAAATATGGTGTCGACCATTTGATAATTTATCCTTTTTCAAAAGAATTTTCAAGATTAACATCGGTAGAATTTGTGAGAAACATTCTCATCAATCAAATAAAGACAAAACACCTTATTATTGGCTACAACCATCACTTCGGCCGTAATCGTGAAGGCTCCTTTGAGCATTTGAAAGAATATGAATCCTTGTATGGTTTTGACGTGGAAGAAATTTCTGCCAGGGATATTGAAAGTATTGAAATCAGTTCAACAAAAATTCGAAACGCCTTACAAATTGGAGATGTTAAAACAGCCACTTCTTTTTTAGGGCATTTTTATTCTCTTAGTGGGAAAATCAATGAAGGCAAAAAATTGGGTAGAACAATTGGATATCCCACTGCAAATATTATTGTAAAAGATAAATATAAATTGATTCCCGCAGATGGAGTATATGCTGTGAAAATAAGACACAATGAAAAAACTTATTGTGGCATGTTAAGTATCGGCAACAACCCAACCGTTGGAGGGAAAAAGAGAAGCATTGAAGTAAATATTTTCGATTTTGATAAAAATATTTATGACGAGGAAGTAAGCATTTATTTTATTGACCGACTGCGAAATGAAGTAAAATTTGATAATTTAGAAGGACTGAAAGAGCAATTGGCTAAGGATAAAGAAAATTCTCTGCGAATTAATGCAAATTCATCGCAAATAAAGAATTCTAACGAATAAAAAAGCTGTGTAATCTTGTGAACATACCTAAACTGTGGTGAAAAATATATGGGAAAAGAGTTTACACATAAAAAAAAAATAAGAGCAATTACTACTTTGTTTTTACTATTTATTTTGTTTTCACAAAAAACAAAAGCCCAAAATCAACTACTTGATTCCCTCACTCTAGACACGCTGACCGCCTTCACTAGTATTGGCGAAGCCATGAAGCGCCCCGAACAAGTAATAAAATTAGAACTTAGAAAAAAAAGATTAAAAAAATTTCCATTGGAAATTTTAAAATTCACAAATCTGCAATATCTTGATTTAAGTAAAAATGATATCGAAGAACTTCCTGATTCAATAGGGCAACTAAAAAATTTACAATACTTCATTATTTCAAGAAATGGGTTACAGGAATTGCCGCACCAAATCGGAGACTTAACTAATCTTTATTATTTCGAAGCAAATAACAATGAATTAAGCTCACTTCCTGCCGAAATAGGTAAACTGACAAAGCTAAAAAACTTTGATTTGTGGAGCAACGATATTGATAAATTTCCGACTGAAATAAGAAATTTAAAAAGTCTTGTATTGCTTGATTTACGCGTTATCATGATTCCTGATGCGGAGCAGGAAAGGGTGCAAATATTATTACCGCATACAAAAATATTTTTTTCTCCGTATTGCAAATGCCAACAATAAAAGGGTTCACGCAGATTTTCGCAAATAAAAAACGCAAAGTTTCGCAAAAAAATAAAAATCTATTGAACTCTGCGAAAAAATCTGCGGTACTCCGCGAGAAATAAATAACAAAAATAAAATGAAATTCCACCTCACCTTCCCTATTTCCCCATTTGAAAAAAAAATAAATTATTCACACAAATTATTATTTATTGGCTCTTGTTTTACTGAAAACATTGGTGAAATAATGCAGCTGCATAAATTTAACTTAAAAATTAATCCAAATGGTGTACTATATAATCCGGCAAGTATAGCGGTTGCAATACGCAGGTATATTGATAATAAAGCACTACAGGAAAAAGAATTATTTTTTGCAAATGATTGCTGGAACAGCTGGGAGCATCATAGTCGCTTTTCAAATATGGATAAACAAGCCTGTTTAACACTGATAAATAAAAATATTTCTGCTGCACATGATTATATAAAACAAAGCGACTGGCTTTTCATCACCTTTGGCTCTGCCTTTTATTACAAACTAAATGATTCAGGAGAATTAGTTGGAAATTGTCATAAAGTACCGCAAAAAGAATTCACAAAACAACTGTTGAATATAAGCGAAATTATTACGGACTACAAAATATTACTAGAGCAATTAAAAGGGTTGAACCACAAATTAAAAATTGTTTTTACCGTAAGCCCTGTGCGGCACAGCAATGATGGAATTGTAGATAATAACAGGAGCAAAGCCCGCTTGATTGAAGCAGTTCATGAAATAATAGCACAACACGACAATTCATTCTATTTCCCTGCGTATGAATTAATCATTGATGATTTACGCGATTACCGTTTTTATAAAACTGATTTAGTTCATCCAACCCAACAAGCTATCTCCTACGTTTTTGAAAAACTAAAAGACACTGTTTTTGATGAAGAAACAAAATTACTTTTTGAAAAATTAAAAGACATTATAACCGCCCGGCAACACAGGCCCTTAAATAGAAATACCGAAGGGTATCGAAAATTTAAAGCTGAATATTTTGAACGCAGCAAACAATTAAAAAAAGAATATTCATTTTTAGATTTAGAAGCTATCATCACGGAATTTGAAAAATAATATTATCCTATTCGAATTAATATGAGGTAATATCCGCGAAATTAAAATGGTTATTGTGTAAATGCAATTTTGATTCAAATTGTATCGAAGTTTTTGGATAAAAAACAAGAAATATATTTAATACCCGTAACAAAAAAAACCTTCCCGAACATCCGGAAAGGCTTTAAAACAATAATAAATGAAATTATATAATACTATTTGACAACCGCGAAGGAATTACTTCCATGCAGAAGTATCTTTTCTGATCATTGGGCGAAAACTTAAAACAGGAATATCACTTTCACTGATAACCCGCTGTGCCACCGTTCCTATAAAAAGTTCTTTTAAACTCAACTCGGCTTTAGTCATAATTAAAACAAGATCGGCCTCAACTTCCTTTCCGTATTCCAAGACCATTTTAGGAATATCTTTACCACGTAAAGTTTTGATTGTACAACGAATGCCTTGATCTTTTATGAATTTCCAAACTTGATTAGAGTACGAAATCAACTTGTTTTCCGAATCCTCATCCGTTTCTGTTAAGATGGATATAACACGAATATCAGAACGAAATAGTTTTGCCAGTTCAATTGCCTTTTTCACCTTTTCACGGGTTTCCTTAGATAAATCTACCGGTAACAATATTGTTTTACACCCATCTCTATGAACTTTACCACGTATCGTGATAACGGGATGTTTTGATTCCCTCACCATTTGAAATGCATTTTTGCTCATGATGTTGCCAAAACCAAGTTTTGATGTTAAACCAATCATAATAAAAATTGGGTTCAAAACATCGGCAACTTTATTTATTTCATCATATACATTGCCTTCTCTGAAAAGTGTTTCAACTGGTTGGGGTGAATTTTGTGAAGCTATTTTTGCAAGGTCACTTAATAATTTTTTTATCGGGTGTTCTTTTGTTTCTACACCCAGCAACACAATTCTCGAATTTGTTAAACGTGCCAAATTGTACGTTTGGCTTAAGGCTATCATTGTTTGCTCTTCAGAAAGAAGAGGTATTAAAATAGAATTTGCTGAAGTTTTTACCATACTAAATCAATATTTTTTTTTACAAAAGTACTAATAAGTTTTGAATTTTTGCATTTAACAATAAAATTATCTGGTTCATCTGTTATTTTGAAGTGTTAATAACATGTTCTATCGAATTTTTCTTCCTTTTTTCTATTTCAAATTTATACAGAAAGGAATATTAATCTTGGGTCACATCTATTTTTTGGGGAGTAACTCCATTAAGCAAATAACTTTTCAAGTC
>JAVHPR010000092.1:0-1117 GCA_036170695.1 Bacteroidia bacterium | reverse complement strand
GAATTTCCTCCTTTTTATCTTTTACTTAACTTGATCTTTTATTTTTTGATTCTCTGTTATTCATAGAAGTAAATAATAACGAAAACAGAACCGCAAGAACTAATACCCCTAAATATTGCCATATTATTACCGGCATCAATATCTCCTATTCCTTAAGCCGCTTTAATGTCTTAGAATCCTCACCACCAAGGCCTTTTTTAAATATCCTGCTGTAACAAAAGACCAGCATACTCAAAATAAATGTCCAGGATATTATCATAAATATCCAACCGCTCAGTTTCAATCCGTCCCCCTTATCTAATGTTATGAGTAACCGCAAAAATTACACATAATATCCCTGCTAAAATACAAGCTCCTATTATAATAAATATAATCCGCATTCCTTTGTCCATCCCCCCTCCTGTCAATAAAAAAGCCATCCTGCATTCATATGCAAGATGGCGGCCCGACCACCTAAATCCTCCGGAAGCAAGAAACTTCCGGACCCTTGTATTAATAAATTAACATAGATGAACTATATCTTCAGGATGGTATAACGAAAGAAACAATAACATATAATCCCTTAAATGACGCGTAATCAGAAAATTATTTTTTATATGCTCTCGCCCGTTCTCTCCCAACTTTTTGGCGTATTCGGGGCTGCTCAAGAGTTGTTTTATGGCGAAACTCGCTCCCTCAACAGAATGACACAATAACCCTGAATATTTATGTTTTATCTGTAAAGGAATACCCCCGACATTTGAAGCTACTACGGGTTTTGCTTTCCACAGGGCCTCGGCAACCGTTAAACCAAATCCTTCCCTGATAGACTTCTGGATAATTACATCTGATGCCCTTTGCAACGCATTAACCTCTAGATCATTTTGGGGTAATAGTAAAATATGGATATCGGGGTCTTTCTTGGCCTTTTCTTTCACTTCCTCTAAAACTTTAAATCCTTCCGGGTCATCTTCCGCAGTACCGCCAGCCAACACTAATTGACAATCAATATATTTTTTTATCTGCAAATATGCCTCAATTACGCCTATCGGGTCTTTCAAGCGGTCAAAACGGGAAATCTGCGTGATAATTGGCTTATTTTTCTTGATATCGTATTTTTTCAATACTGAGTCAATTG
>JAVHPR010000091.1:0-5548 GCA_036170695.1 Bacteroidia bacterium | reverse complement strand
GGAGCTAAGATACTATTTTTTTACATGTCTAAAGCAGATAAGCAATTAAATTGATATAAATAATTATTATTTTTTATCCGCTTTTTTTTCAGTATCCCCTTCAGCTACTTTTGGAGTAACGTCCTTCAGATAAACTAAAGAGTAGTCTCTATAGCGCATCGGATTAGAATAAAAGTTATGCACATTGGATTTAATCAAACGGTAGTTCTCACCATACCATAACATAATAACTGGTGCTTCGTCCATTAATAATTGCTCTGCTTTCATAAAGTTAGCATAGCTTTCCTCCATAGTTTTCGAAGATTTTCCAGCTTCAAACAATTTATCAAACTCCGGATTTTTGTATCGTGAGGTGTTAGGCCATGATGCTAAAGAAACATCACTTGGTACACCTGCACCATAAAACATCCATAAAAAGTTTTCAGGACTAGGGAAATCAGCAATCCATGAAGCGCGGAAAATTTCGGAACGACCAAACTTCTCATCTTCAAGTTTTTGTTTTAACGAGGATACTATTTCAAAATCGATGTCGATGTTTAAAACATCTTTCAATTGTTTTTGAATTTCAACAACAACATCTGCATTTTTTAATCCACTGCTATTCAACTCTACTTTCACTTTAGGAAACCCTTTTCCCCCAGGGAAACCAGCTTCTGCTAATAATTTTTTAGCTTCTTTTGGATCAAAATCATACCCTTTAATTTGGGAGATATTATATCCTTTAAATGTTGGTGGAGAAATGCCATTTATACCGGGACCATAAGCTTCGCCCTTTAATACTTGTTCAATAATTTTATTTCTATCGAGTGCATAAGAAAAAGCTTTACGCACTTTTACATTATTGAAAGGAGCTTTGGTAAGGTTAAATAAGTAATATTGACTTGCCATTTCGGGTAATCGCTCCAAAATGTATTTTGGTTGTTTGTTTTGAAAATCTGTAATTTCTTTTTCTATCATATCTTTGATAGATTCAGATGGAAGCTCAATAACCTCAGCCAATCCACCATTTTTAAAATTCTCTAACTCTTCCTTTTTGGTTGGTAAAAAACTTATGATTACAGAATCAAGAAATGGTAATTTATTTCCCAATGAGTCAACATCATGATAGTTATCATTACGTTTTAGAACCACTTTGTCGTTTCCTGCGTTCTCAACAAAAACAAAAGGACCTGTTCCAACTTTGGAATTAATACCGTATCTGTCAATCGCTTCTTTTGCAGTCACACTGGTAGCTGGTGAAGCCAAAACGAATAAGAATGATGTGCTTGGAGCGGTAAGGGTAATTTTAATTGTGTAATCATCAACTATGGTGATGCCTTCAATTTCCCCGTTTGGTTTTTCTTTATTCGCTTCAAAAAACTTGTTAGCGCCTACAACTCTGTCTTTAAAAGTTCCGGCGAAGTTTAAATTATCTTTGTTATCAACACATAATAATTGGAAAGAATATTTTACGTCAGAAGCTTTTAGCTCTCTGCCTTTGCCGTCCGGAAAACAAATATTATCCTGAAACATTATACCTTTTTTCAGATGAAAAACATAGGTGGTTCCTGCTGCATCAATTTCCCATTTTTCTGCTAAACAAGGGAGGATAGATAAGTCTTTCGGGTTAAATTTAACAAGCCCTTCATAAATTTGATTTGCTATATGGTTTGAAACAACATCAATAATTGAAGCAGGATAGAGTGTTTGGTAAGGCTCCGTTTCATTAACCCGCAATGATCCACCATAAACTTTGTCGCCTTTCGCTGTTTTCGTTCCCGATTTACCATCGCCTGTAGTGCATGATGTGTAAAACACCGTTAAAGAAAGAAAAATAAATAATGATTTTTTCATAAATAAATAGTATAAAAAGTAAGTACCTTCTTAGATTAAATGCAAGATTACTCGATCTTTTACAAAAAAACAAATAAATTTATAAAATAACACTGTTTATGAACGTGATTTAGAAAAATAGTCAAAAGATGTATTATGTGAAACAAATTTGTTTATTTTTGCAAGCGATTGTAAATAATTATTTTTTTTATTTTGAAATTGTTAAATAAGATTTATAATATTGTATCGAAAATAATTGATCGTTAAATTAAAGGGTATTGTTTTTAATTTTAAAGAGAATATGAAAAAAACACTTTTTGCTGTATTTAGTTTGTTTGTTTCAACCGTTAGTTTTGCTACTGGCGTAATTGTGTTGGAAGGGAACTATCAAGGGAAAAATCTTTATGTACAAAACCCTTTTGCCAGTTCCGGAGTGGGTTATTGTGTGCAGGAAGTAAGGGTTAATGGCAATGTGACTACAGATGAAATTGCATCCAGTGCATTTGAAATTGATTTCAGAAACCTACAATTGAAAATTGGAGATAAAGTAGAAGTAAAAATCACACACAAAGATGAATGCAAGCCAAAAGTATTAAATCCAGAGGTGTTAAAGCCAAAGAGTACTTTCGATATAGTGGCTATGGCAGTTGAATCCGACTTAACTTTAAAATGGTCAACTAAAGGTGAAAGTGGTAAACTTACTTATATTATTGAACAATTTCGTTGGAACAAGTGGGTTAAAGTTGGTGATATTGAAGGATTTGGAATCGCTGATTTAAATAATTATTCTTTTAAAGTAGTACCACATTATAAGAAAAATCAATACCGCGTAAAACAGATTGATTATACTGGTCAGCCAAGAGTATCGAAAACAGTGGATTTTATGTCAACTACACCAGAAGTCTCATTTAGTCCTGCCAAGGTAACAAAATTAATTAACTTTGTTACCGGAGAAACTCCAGTAGAGACTATGTTTGAGATCTATGACCAATACGGCAATATTGTTAAGAGAGGCTTCGCATCAACCATTGACGCATCAAATCTTCCTAAAGGAGCTTATTATCTGAACTACGACAATAAAATGGGCGAGTTTATTAAAAAATAATAATCAATTTTAAAATGTTCTAATTTGAAAATGTGTTAATTTAATTTTCAAATTCAAAAATATTTAATAAAGTCCCGAATTCAAAAATCGGGATTTTTTTTGCAAATTAATATCCCTGTGTATGTTAAAAATAGAGCATTTGGGCATTGCCGTAAAAAATCTGGAACAATCTAATCTCTTATTTTCCAAATTATTTGGGAAGGCTCCTTATAAGTTAGAAACTGTGGAAAGTGAAAATGTTTCGACATCCTTTTTTTTGTTAGGTGAAAGTAAAATAGAATTGCTTGAAGCAACAAAAACGGAAAGCCCTATTGCCAGGTTTATTGAGAAAAAAGGAGAGGGGGTACATCACATTGCATTTGAGGTAACCGATATTAATGCTGAAATGAAACGTTTAAAAGATGAAGGATTTACACTACTTTCGGAAGCACCTAAAAAAGGAGCAGATAACAAATTGATATGCTTTTTACATCCCAAAAACAGCAATGGAGTATTGATTGAATTATGCCAGGAAATAAAATTGTGAATAGGAAATAGGAAATAGGAAGTAGGGAATAGGAAATAGGGAATAGGGAATAGGAAATAGGAAATAAGTAATAGGCAAAAGGCAATTAGCACTGTTAATAGGTAATAATTATATTTTTTTAGTGTAAAACTTCCATAATCGTTTCTTTCTTCAAGTCTATCCAACAAGTTTGAATACCTAGCGTTTCTGCGGCTTCTATATTTTGAATGGAATCATCAATAAACAGCGTTTCTCCCGGGTTTAGATTATTTTCGGATAAAACCAATTCAAAAATTTTAGTGTCCGGCTTTCGCATTCCCACCATATATGAGAAATACATCTTTTCGAAAAACACTGTTAAATCATCTATTTCAAAGTTTTTTAACAGATACTTATTAATTGCTTTGATATGGATTTCATTTGAATTGCTAAGCAAAAACGAACGATGACTTTGTTTGAAGCGTTTTAATAAAACAAGCCGATCAACAGGTAAATCAAGCAACATAGCATTCCATGCATTATCCAAGGCTGTATCATCAATGCTATTCCTACTGTGTTTTTTAATTTCATTTCTAAAATCTACAGAAGTAATTTCCCCTTTTTCAAAAACATCGGATAATTCTTTCAGTTGCGACGGGCAAGAATAATCTTCGCCTTTACAAATTCCTAAACCGTAAAACGCCTTTTCAGTAAGGAACGGATCAATATTAAGGATGACACCTCCTAAATCAAAAATGATGTTTTTAAATTTATTTGCAACAATAACCATAATAAACCGCGAATACTTTTGTTAATTGGCTACAAATATATAATTTCGCAGACTCATAATTGCATTTTAAGCAATTAGGGCCTATAGCTCATTCGGTTAGAGCAACAGACTCATAATCTGTGGGTGCTTGGTTCGATTCCAAGTGGGCCCACTCGGAGGGAAGATTCTGAAAAATCAGATTTCTTCCCTCCTTTTTTTTCGCCTAAACCCTTGTCAATCGGGCAAATCAAATCAACAACCTCGTTCGTTTTTGTGGTTCGATATTGGTTATTTTGAAAAATCAACTTTTCAGGGAATATCGAACCAATTATTTTTTGTTTAACCTCTGTATTCTTTGAAACGTAGTATTTGTCGATGTTTAAGAGTAAGTCAAGGCAGTCATCAATTTTAGTGTCATAGTTTTCGATTCCTTCACGAAATTGCATTTCTTCCCTATTTAATTTATCCAATTCGTTTTCTATTTCGATTTTCATCTCTTTGTATTCGCTTGTTGAAAATTCTCCGTCCAACATCATATCTTTTGCATTCTTTAATCGCAATTTTAGCTTACCAATAGATTTAGCGATAGTTTCAGCCTCTTTTTTACCTGTGGTATTGTTTTGTTTTAGCTCAGCTTTTAATGCAGTTGCAAATAATCTCATTGCTTGAGGGTTGACCTTGCGCTCGGCTAAATAAGGAATAATTTTATCGTTAATGATACTTGCTTTTTGTCTTTCTTTACAACCATAACTGCAATGGTAGTAGAAAAAACGAACACCCGCTTGTCCCCGTGATGCAGATGCGGTTAAATTCCTATTGCATTGCGGACAAGTTAAATATCCTCTTAATGGAAATTCATCTCTAACGGTCTGAAATTTATTCGGTAATTTCTTTTTTCTACCTTCTAAAATATCCTGTACTGAATAAAAAACATTCTCGTCTATTAGTGCTTCATGAATGCCATCAACCCAATGTGCGGGTTCATCTTTATATGCAGGGACTAATACCTTTCCGATATATCCTTTGTTTCGTAATAGCATCCAAAATGAACTTCGGCTGCTCTTCAATCCTTCTTTATTTAGTTTATGCCTTAATTCTTCGATGTTATATACACCGGTAATATACTCGCTAAAGGCACGTTTAATTAGCTCTTCCTTTTTGCCTCCTTCGGGTGCAATTATTGGTCGGTTATTTTCATCACGGGTGTTGATGTATCCTTTTAAACAAGCACCTAACCAACGCCCCTCTTTTTTACCTCTGCGTATGCCGTGAAAAATGTTTAATGCTCTGCGGTCGTTATCTACTTCAGGGGCTGCAAGGTATATAGCCAGCATAATTTTACTTTCAGGAATTTCAAAATCTAATGGTTGCTCAATAG
>JAVHPR010000090.1:0-5624 GCA_036170695.1 Bacteroidia bacterium | reverse complement strand
AGTTAAGTTGTTGACAATCAAATTGTTAATAACACCGAAACTTTAGTTATTTAATATGTTTTAAAATCTCGCCACAAATAAATTCAGCCGCATTCCCATCTCCAAATAAATCTGGAAAGTCTGTTTTTTTTGTTGTTGAAAAATGATTGAATGCTTCCATAATTTCAGATTCATTTGTATCCACAATTCTCGCTGAACCGCAATTTACCAATTCCACCCATTCAGTTTCTGAACGTAATATGATACATGGTTTTTGAAAAAAGAAAGCCTCTTTTTGCACCCCGCCGGAATCCGTCATAATCAAAATTGCATTTTTTTCCAATGCAATCATCTCCAGAAAGGAGACAGGCGGTATTATCCGGATGTATTTATTGGCTAAAATAGTATTATATAAATCCGATGAAAGATTTTCAGGCAATAATTTTGATGTGCGTGGATGTATGGGAAGAACAATTTTTATTTTGTTTTCTGCGGCTATCTTATTTAAGGAGCCGAACAAGTGATTCAGTCGAATAGGATCATCAGTATTGTTATTCCGATGAATTGTAGCTAAAATAAATTTACTTTGCAGGAGATCATTATCTTTCAAAACACTTGTATTTTGGCCAGCAACGGTAGAAAAATATAAACTGTTATCATACATCACATCGCCGCAATGATAAATTCTTGGATTATCAATCGAATAGGGTTCTTGATTATTTTCTTTAAATCCCTCCTTCAATAAATTATCATAGCCCGATTTTGTCGGAGAAAATAAAAGCGTAGAAACGTGGTCGCACATAATACGATTAATTTCTTCGGGCATTGATTTATTGAATGAACGTAAACCCGCTTCAATATGAATTACAGGAGTTTTAATTTTTGAAGCCGCAATGGCACCCGCTAATGTTGAATTGGTGTCGCCATATAATATGATGCCGTTTGGCTTTTCTTTCAATAGAATATCTTCCAATCCATTTATCATAGTGGCCGTTTGGTTTCCATGATTTCCGGAACCAACATTCAGGTTATAATCAGGATGCGGAATGTGTAATTCATCAAAAAACACCTGCGACATTGCCAAATCATAATGTTGTCCGGTATGCACAATTACTTCTTGAATTTGCCCGTAAAATTTATTTTTAATGGCCCTGCTCAAAGCGGCAGCCTTAATAATCTGGGGTCTGGCACCAATTACTGTTAATAATTTTATCGTTTGTTGATTGCTCATTCGGTAATAATCATTTTGTGTTCAGTAGAGGGGTAAAGGTAAGCTTTTTTTAAAACTATACTTCCTGGGCATGCTGTCAATATACTCATGTGATGTTGATGAGGTTTTCCTTTTCGTAGGGCAGGAAATTAGGTTATTAGAAAACCATACTATATTTTTGTATCATGTAGCCGTATCTATAAAAACAAAGTTTTTAGAGCCTACAAATAGTATCAAATGCTTCTAAATAAATTAAAAAATCATGCTCAAATTTGCTACCACCCTCTTTGCTTTTTGTTTAATAACAACATCATTATTAGCTCAGGATTTAGTTCAATGGCGTGGTAAAAACCGTGATGGTATTTACAATGAAACCGGATTGTTAATGCAGTGGCCGGCAGATGGGCCCAAAATTCTTTGGCATTATGATGCGATAGGTAACGGATACTCTTCGGTAGTGGTGCTTACCGATAAAATAATTACAACAGGAATGGTTGATTCCTTGGGCTATGTTTATGCCTTGGATTTAAAAGGTAATTTGCTTTGGAAAACTGCTTATGGCAGAGAGTGGGACGATTCGTATCCCGGATGCCGTTCTACACCAACTTTTCTTGATAATAAACTATACATCAGCAGCAGTTATGGGCGCGCAGTTTGTCTGGATGCCACAAACGGAGCTATTTTGTGGAAGGTTGATTTGGCAAAAGTTTTCGGTGCTGTTCCGCCAAAATGGGGTATTGTTGAATCTCCTTTGGTGATTGATGATAAGGTTGTTTTTTCAACAGGTGGGAAAGAAGCTCTAATTGTTGCATTAAATAAAATGGATGGGAAAACAATATGGACTACACCCGGGAAGGATGAATTGACGGCCTATTGTTCCCCGCTTTTGATAAATCATAAAGGCAGAAAAATAATCTGCACCATCACCGCCAAAACAATCTGGGGAATTGAATTCGAGAGCGGAAAAGTTTTATGGCAATATCCTAAAACTAATACATGGTCGGTGCATCCAAATGTTCCATTGTATAACGATGGTCAGATTTATATTGTAAGTGGCTATGGTTCAGGAGGTATTATGTTAAAGCTTGCTGATGATGGGAATTCGGTTACCGAGCTATGGACAAACACCTCTCTGGATAATCAAATGGGAGGAGTAGTATTTATCGATGGTAATATTTATGGTTCCGGTCAGAAGAACAGAACATGGCAGTGCGTTGACTGGAAAACAGGTAAAATGAAATATGATACAGATGCTATTGGGAAAGGTGTTACAATTGCTAATGATGGTCTTCTATATTGTTACAGCGACAAAGGCGAACTGGCTTTACTGAAACCAACAGAAAAAGCATTTGAAATAATCAGCAAATTTAAAATAACATTAGGTTCCGGTGAACATTGGGCCCACCCTGTTATTAAAGACAAGATTTTATATATGCGCCATGGCAATACCTTAATTGCATATTCATTAACGGCCGAATAAATTCTCATGTCAGGAAAAGGAAGTAGTAACTACATCATTTTTTTTGCTGCAATAGTCAGCATTGGTGTGTTTGCTGCCTGGCTGATATATAATCCAGTTCTGAATTTTAAAACAAGTCTCCCCGGTTTGGATAACAGGCCAAGACGATCAGCAGATTCTGCAAGCATTGTAAAAATTGGCGATAAGTTTACTTTCCTGAAAGAATATTCCTCCATGTTAACAGGGAAATGGCCTCATTTCCGCGGTTCCGATTTCGACAATATCAATAAAGAAAAAATAAAATTAATTGATCGTTTTGGAAAAGATGGTCCTGAGATTTTATGGAAAATGGAATTGGGCGAAGGCCATGCAGCAGCTGCAATATATAACGGGAAAGTATACCTGTTAGATTATAATGAAGCAAAAAAGACTGATGTGTTAAAGTGTCTGACACTTGAAACAGGGGAAGAATTATGGCGAAGATTCTATAGTGTTCACATAAAACGTAATCATGGAATTTCAAGAACAATCCCTGCCGTAACGGATAAATACATTGTCTCTATAGGCCCCAAAGGTCATGTTATGTGTGTGAATTCTACGAATGGAGATTTCCTTTGGGGGATTGATTTGGAACGTGAATATGCTACAGAAATACCTTTCTGGAATACAGGACAATGTCCTTTAATTGATCATGATATTGCTGTTATTGCTCCCGTAGGAAATTCTCTGATGATTGGTGTTGAGTGTAAAACCGGCAAAGTCCTTTGGAAAACGCCTAATCCGGATAAATGGAAAATGTCGCATTCATCCATAATACCAATGACCTATGGAGGAAAAAAAATGTATGTGTATTCTGCAATCGGTGGAGTGTGCGGAGTATCAGCCGAAGGCGATGATGCAGGAAAAGTCTTATGGAAAACATCGGAGTTCAGGCCCAATGTGGTTGCTCCATCTCCTTTAATTTTAAATGATGGAAAAGTTTTTATTACGGCAGGATATGGAGTAGGTTCGATGATGTTTAAGTTGGAAGGAAGCGGAGGAAATTTTTCTGTAAAGATTCTGCAAAAATATTTACCTACAAATGGTATCGCATCGGAACAGCAAACACCCATATTCTACAAAGGCTTTATCTTTGCTATTCTGCCTAAAGATGCGGGAGGTTTACGCAATCAGTTTGTATGTTGCAGTCCCAATGATTGTGAGAAAATTTTGTGGACAAGCGGTAAGGAGGTACGTTTTGGTTTGGGGCCTTATATTATTGCCGATGGAAAGTTTTTTATTCTGGATGATGATGGAACCCTTACCATTGCCGAAGCAAATACTTCTGGATTTGTAGTGTTGAGTAAAACAAAAATAATGGACGGACAGGATGCCTGGGGACCTATTGCCATTGCCGATGGTAAATTGATAATGAGAGATTCAAAACAAATGATTTGTATTAATATTAAAAAGTAAAGAAATAATTCAATAAGAATAAATGGAACGCGGATAATTATGATTTACACGGATAAGAAAAATATTTTTTAATCTTAACTTTATTATGCACACAAATAAAAATCATTTTTAATCATAACAATCTGCGTCATCTGCGTTCCATAAAACACAAAATAACAAATGAAAAATAAATTAATAATAGGATTTTTAGTTGTTTTGATTTTAGGAGTGATTGCATTTATGATAAATGATTTATTCTTTACGGAGAAAAGTCATGAAAACCCATATGCTATTAAGACTGATAGTATTAAAAGGAAAGACACAAGTTTATTTTGCTATACAGAAATTGCGCAAATTAAACCAGATATTGATGAGTTAAACGGGATTGCAATCGATGAAAATGATAACATTATTGCTGTGGGCAGCAAAGTAATTATTTATGATAAATCACAAAAAGAAATTAATTCATTTAAACTAAGCGAAGTCGGCAATTGCGCAGCTGTTAATGCTGGTGGAGAAATTTTTATTGGAGTTCAGAATCACATTGAAGTCTGGAATGAAAAAGGACTTCAATTAAGAAGCTGGACAACCGGGAATAAAGAATCTATTATTACAGGAATTGTCGTTAATGATGTTTCTGTATTCGCCGCTGATGCGGATGAACGAGTGGTTCATCAATATGATATGAAAGGGAAGTTAATAAATAATTTAGGTGTTGGAGATAGTGTAAAAGGCATTCCTGAAATTATTATCAGGAGTGCGTTTTTTGATGTTTCTATTGGAAGAGATAATGAAATATGGATCGCAAACCCCGGTGCATATTTGCTGGAAGCTTTTGATGCCAAAGGGAATCTGAAAACTACCTGGGGACATTCTTCAGATGAAATAGACGGTTTTTGCGGATGCTGCAACCCCACTAATTTCACATTGCTTTCAAACGGGTCCTTTGTTACCAGTGAGAAAGCGACTTCAAGGGTTAAAATATATTCACCCGAAGGGAAATTTGTTTGTATCGTAGCCGGTCCCGATAAATTCGATGATGGCACAAAAGGGCTTGATCTTGCTGTAGATTCCAAAAACAAAATTTATGTGCTTGATCCGGTAAGAAAACAAATTCGTGTTTTTGAAAAAATTAAGGCGACAGAATAAATGGTTGGATAGTTTTTTCAAGTTGGGACTAAAGTCCCAATGTTCATTGGTTTTCGTTGTAACTCCGCCTTTAAAGGCGGAGTTATTCAAAATGATACTAATAAAGGGCTTTAGCCCTGATGATTTGAAAAGTCCCGAAGTATTGAGAATAAATGGATAGAAGAAAATTTATAACAAATGTAACACGGGGCTCAATCCTTACAGGTTTGGGATTGATTACAGGTGTGTTGTTGCTTAAAGAAAAGGGAACTGAGTCCTGCGAATATAATTTCATCTGCCGTAATTGCAATAAACTAAAGGGTTGCGAATTGAAGGAAGCCATTAATTATAAAGAATCAAAAAAAATAAATTGCTTATCTGCTTTAGACATGTAAAAAAATAGTATCTTAGCTC
>JAVHPR010000089.1:0-5625 GCA_036170695.1 Bacteroidia bacterium | reverse complement strand
TAGATGAAAAAACATTATTGCGTGCTGATGGAACTTCGGTATATATGACTCAGGACATTGGAACAGCAATACAAAGGGCAGAAGAAGAACATTTTGAAAAATTAATTTATACTGTTGCCAATGAGCAGGATTATCACTTTAAAGTATTATTTCTGATACTAAAAAAACTAGGTTATAAATGGGCCGAAGGCTTATTTCATTTATCATACGGGATGGTGGAGCTGCCTGAAGGAAAAATGAAATCACGCGAAGGAACTGTTGTTGATGCGGACGAGTTAATGGAGGAGATGATTGCTACTGCGGCTGTAACTTCCAAAGAGCTTGGAAAGGCTGATGGGTTGAGTAAAGATGATGCCGAAAAACTTTACCGAACAATAGGTTTGGGTGCATTAAAATATTTTATGCTGAAAGTAGATCCGAAAAAGAAAATGCTTTTCAACCCTTCCGAATCCATTGATTTTAACGGCAATACAGCACCATTCATTCAGTTCAATTATGTGCGAATACGAGCATTATTGCGCAAAGCAAAAGAAGTTTTTAGCTTTGAGGAAAAAGAAGCATTCGTAATTCCCGGTATTTTACTTCCAAAAGAAAAAGAATTAATTATAAAACTCTATAATTTCAACATCACCCTAAATCAGGCTGCACTTGAATATAGTCCTGCCATAATTGCAAATTATGTTTATGATTTAGCAAAAGAATTCAGCCAGTATTATCACGATGTTCCCATCTTAAAAGAAGAGGAAAAGGAGTTGGTTGTTTTTCGTTTACACTTATCAAAAACAATTGGTACTGCCATCAAAGCGTCTATGAATCTAATGGGAATAGATGTTCCGGAAAGAATGTAAATGCATTAAAATAAATTAATTTAGTATTGAAATATGAAATCTCTATTAAATAATATTTTAATATTACAATGTGTTTTTCTATTCACGCATTTACCTTCCTTCGCTCAGGGGGTCCGTATTAATTCTTCTGCATTCGTAGAGAATAAAGGTCAGATACTGGATCAAAATTATCATCAAAATAATGATGTGCTTTTTCTTTATTCCGGAAAAGGACTGAAGATTCAATTGAGAAAAACGGGCTATTCGTACGAATTATTTTCTGTTGACGGGCTTCCAGAAAATGCAAATAAAAATTTTCAGAATCCTGAAGATTTGATAAAAACAAAAATCACAAATTATCGTGTTGATATTGATTTTAAAGGGGTTAACCAAAACACAGAAGTAATTGCTGAAGAACAATGTTTAAGTCAATTTAATTATTTTATTTCCAAAAAAAAAGTTACTGATGTTCATTCATTCAAAAAGATCATTTATAAAAATATTTTTCCTCAAACAGACATTGAATTTATTTTAAATGAAAATCAGGGCTCTCCTTTTAAATATAACATCATTCTGAACCCGGGTGCAGATATAGAAAAAATAAAATTTCTGGTAAAGGGCGCAGACCTTGTTAAAAAAGCAAACGGAGACATTACTTTTTCTACACAGGGCGGAAACATTAATGAAACCATTCCAACCAGTTATTATCCTGATACTCCAAACAAAAAAGTACAGGTAGATTTTAATATAAAAAACAACCTTATTTCTTTTTCTGCCACTTATAATACTAAGCGAAAGTTTGTGATTGATCCATCAACAAACCGTATCTGGGGAACTTATTTCGGAGGCAGCACGCTTGATTATTGTACAGCAACAAAGGTCGATCAGCAGAACAACGTATATATCACCGGCTACACATTAAGTACTACAAATATTGCTACCACCGGTTCATATCAATCCACCTTGAACGGCAGCTATGATATTTATCTTGCAAAATTTAATTCTGATGGGCAACGCCTCTGGGCTACCTTCTTTGGCGGCAATAGTGTTGATGTTGCTTATGGAATGTGTATTGCTGCAAATGGCACCATTTATTTATGTGGTGACACTTTCAGCACAGGCAATATAGCTACAAGCGGCGCTCATCAAACAGTTTATGGTGGAGGAATAGATGATGCTATTCTTGTAAAATTCGATTCTGACGGACAATTACTGTGGTCAACATACTATGGAGGCTCAATGCATGATATTGCTATTGGAGTAGTAGAAGATACGAATGGAGATGTGATGATGTCGGGGCATACCGAAAGCCCTAATGCCATTGCAACTCCCGGCTCATACAGCACTTCCTATGCAGGAGGCGGTTTTGATGTTTACATCGCAAAATTCGATAGTTTAGGTGTGCGTAAATGGGGAACATATTATGGTGAGGTAGGCATAGAAGAAACATTTGCCATGGATTGCGATGCATCAAACAATATTTATATTACAGGCTTCACCACCAGCTCCAACAACATTGCAAGCCCCGACGGATACCAAAGCACCTACAATGGCATGCAGGATGCCTTCATTGCCAAGTTTAATTCAACTGGCACCACCTTGCTTTATGGAAGCTATTACGGCGGGCCGGGCGACGATCAGGGTACTTCAATAAAAGTAGATTCCAATGGAACTGCATTTATTGCAGGAAACACAACCAGTCTGACAGGTATTTCAAGTCCCGGTTGTTACCAGCCTGCAATAGGAAGCGCTGATGATGGCTTTATTGCTTGCTTTAGCTCTTCCTTCATAAGACAATGGGCAAGCTATTTTGGTGGAAATGATGTAGATTATATTGCGGATTTAACCTTCGACTCGAATGAAAATATTCTTTTCTGCGGCTCTACAATGAGCACCAATAGCATAAGCACGAACAATGCATATCAACAAAATCTTGGCGCCATCTATTCGTATGATTCCTATTTTGAACGATTTGATAAAACAGGTGTTCGCGAAAAGGGAACTTATTTTGGCGGTTCCTCAAACGACCATGGAAGAGCCATTGCCATTGACAATTCAGGTAAGATATATGTTGCCGGAGAAACATCAAACATTAACAGTATTGCCAGTTCTGGTGCATTTGATACTGTTTGGGGTGGAGGAGATGATGCTTTTCTCGCAAAATTTTGCATTGGACCAGATCCTGCAATCTTTCCTTCAGGTACATCAACACTTTGTTTTGGTGATACAATTTGGCTGTCAACACAAACAGGATTTACTTCTTATTTGTGGAATGACGGAACCACTGCAAATTCGTTAATAACGACAAATACAACCTCGCCAGGGATATACTACTACGCTGTGAAAGTTGAGGACGAAAATGGTTGCACAGGAACCTCCGATTCCTCTATTGTTATCATAGATATTTGTACTTCTATTTCAGAAAAGGAAAACAATTCCTCTATCGAACTATTTCCTGTACCTTCATCCGATCTTTTATTTATTGATGTAAAAGGTATTTCCTATTGTAAAAAAATAGACATATCTATTTATTCCGCCACTGGCGAACTCGTAACTAGAAGCGCAAGCACACAGCAGCTGATTAATATTGACCTAAAAAAACTCTCTCCCGGAATATACATGCTTCACGCGAAAGTTGGTGAGAGGCTATTTCAAAAAAGATTTATCAAACAGTAACGCTCCTGCTTTATTTTTTTAATTCTTCAATCGCTTTAGCACAAACAGATTCTACAATTAAAAACAGTTCATTTATTTTGGTAAAATCAGTTGAATGTTCAATTTCCTCAAGTATTGGTTTAAGTTTAATATCTAAACCAACGAAAGGTATGGTGGATTTCATAGCGTGTGCATGTGCATTAATCATCTGAAGGTTCTGCTCTTCAATGGATTTGCGGAGTTGAGAAACTTCTTTCGGACATTCTTCTAAAAACAAACTAATCATTTCATTAAAGAAATCCATCTTTCCAGCGGCAAGAGATGTGAGGAATTGGAGATTAGTAACTTTTTCCACATCAACAGCAACAGGCAGAATTTCAGTTTTTTCTTTCTTTGTATAAGTCCCTGCATATTTTACAATAAGTGAATATAGTTCACTTTCATTTATTGGTTTGGAAATATAATCATTCATCCCCACTGCAATACATCTTTCACGTTCACCTTCGAGAGCATGAGCCGTCATTGCAACAATCGGTATTTCAGATTTAAGATTTTCCCTTATAAATTTAGTAGCTTCATTTCCGTTCATCTCCGGCATTTGAATATCCATCAGCAACAACCCAAAATTACCGGATTTAAGTTTATCAATTGCAACTTTTCCATTTTCAGCAAATTCAAAGACGACGTCCCATTCATTGAAAAGCGCATCAATCAGTTTTCTATTCAATGGATTATCTTCAGCAACAAGAATACGAACTTTTTTTACCATGTCTTTCTGAATAATTTTTTCCTGAGCTGTAAACTCCTTCTTTACTTCATTGCCCGCCTTTTTATAAGGAATGGTAAATGAAAATATAGTTCCTTTTCCTTCTTCGCTATCAACACTGATAATGCCTCCCTGAAACTCCACAAGATTTTTCACGATAGAAAGTCCAAGGCCCGTGCCTCCGAAACGCCTGCTGGTTTCTGAATCTGCTTGCTGAAAGCGGTCAAAAATAATTTCAATTTTATCCCTCGGAATTCCAATGCCTGTATCGGCAATGGAAAACTGTATAATAGCAACCAGATCATCTTCTTTCAATAGTTTTGCACATACATCAATCCCTCCTTCGCGTGTAAATTTTGTAGCATTACCGATCAGGTTTATCATAATTTGTGTGAGTCGCACCGGATCACCGATTAGTGTTTCAGGAATATTTTCGATGGGATGAAAGACGAGTCGAATATTTTTCTCCTTTGTCTTCGGCAAAAACATAGTATTAACAGAATGAAGAAGCCCTTGAATGCTAAAAGGAATTTGTTCAAACCTTACCATTCCGGCTTCCAACTTAGAAAAATCAAGTATGTCATTAATAATAGTAAGCAGATTTTCGCTTGAGGATTTTACTGTATGAAGATAATCCTTCTGAATATCACTCAAATCTGTTCTTTCGAGAAGATTGATAAAGCCAACAATAGAAGTCATGGGTGTTCGGATTTCGTGGCTCATATTAGCCATAAACAGCTCCTTGGCAATCACACTTTGATCGGCTTTTTGTTTTGCGTCCTTCAAATCCTTTTCCAGCTGATTTCTTTTATTTATATCCACAATCAATATCCATGCAAAAAAAACAATTATTAAAAATGTAAATATTGTTCCTATTAAATCCATTTCACTTACTTTTTCAGCGAAAGTTTCATTAGAAAGCATTTTTGATGGAACCAATTTTACCCGGGTATCAATTATTTTATCACATAAAACTTCTATTTCGGCTACTTTTCTTTCCATATCAAAATTTTCGAACAACATTTTTGCTGATGATGAGTCTTTTCGTGAAAACATTTGTGTTAAGTTTTCATGAAAAAGAAGCATGTCTTTTATCGAATAAATAAGTCTGTCAACAATTTCCGTTTGTGCGGTATTCGCTAAATTTTCTTCCAAAATTTCCGAATTACTATGCAGATTTTTAATATGTTCTTCCGCATCATCAAGCACATTTATCTCCATAGTTGTGTAAAATTTTTTCATGTGCGACTGCAATAAAAAAACAGATGCTTTAAGAGATTCGACTTCTGATATGGTGATAATTTTATGATACTCTTTTTCGTTATTAACTAAAGTTTCGGTGTTATTAACAATTTGATTGTCAACAACTTAACTCTG
>JAVHPR010000088.1:0-23420 GCA_036170695.1 Bacteroidia bacterium | reverse complement strand
GATTAATCATAGCAGTAGCAATATTATATTATCTACATTTTACATCTGGCAAAAATTCTGGTAACCTATCAATGGAGAGTGATTCTTGTATTACTTCCAAACCAATTGTTTTGTCACCGAAAGAAATCAAAGAATCTAAAATAGTTTTTGTTAATAGCGATATTTTGAATAGGGAGTATGATTTTGTTAAAGACCTTACTGCTGCCGCCCAGACCAAACAACAACGTCTGGAAAATGCATATCAAATAAAAGCTCAAAAATTTCAACAAGATTATAGTGAACTTCAACAGAAAGCAAGTCAGGGCTTGTTATCAGAAAACCAAAGTAAAGCTGCACAAGAAGATTTGGGGACACGTAAAGAGGAATTAGATAAAATGGAAGCAGAACTTCAAAAGTTAGTGGATGATATTCAAAAGAGTAACGAAGAAGTTCGCAAAACTGTTGTTGATTATGTTAAAGAGTATAATAAAGACGGGCATTACAATTATATATTAACTCATTCGGAAGGTCCCGGAGGTGTTTTAATATTTGCTAACGACAGTCTGGATATTACCCACGAAATTCTGGACGGCTTGAATGCGCAGTACAGAGCAAAGAAAGGGAAAAAGTGATTTGTTGATGTGCTGATGTGTAGATGTGCTGATGTCCTTTTGTTGATGAAAAAATAATTAATTTTTCTTTGCCCTTATCATTTCACGTTTCCCAGGTGGCCCTTGCAATGATTCAACGGTAAAGCCAACTCTTTTTAATGTCCTTTTTACTTCTCCTTTAGCGCAATAAGTTACTAAACTTCCTTTGGACTCAACCATGGCAAATAGTTTGGCAAATATATCTTCTCTCCACATTTCTGGCTGTACACGGGGACCGAAAGCATCAAAATAAATTAAGTTGTATTTGTTTTCTATAATTGCATCCTGCAAAGTATGATGTATTTTATAAATAGAAAAAGACCTCGATAATTCCACTGGCTTTTCCCATACACAGGAATGAATTTTATTGTAAATAGATTGGTATTGTTGCGCATCCAGACATTCTATATAATTTAATTCAGCGGCTAATTCAATGCTTATGGGAAAGGCTTCTATTGCTGTGTATTTAATATTTATGTTTATTTTCTCCGCTTCAATAAATGTGAGCAGGGCATTTAATCCTGTACCTAAGCCAATTTCTAAAATGGACAAACTGCCATTTGTTGCGTTGTGAATTGCAGTTGGTAAAATATATTGTTTTAATCCTGCCTCAATAAAAACATGTTTACTTTCTTGAATAGCTCCGTGAACAGAATGATAATGTTCATCCAATTCCTTTACAAAAAGGGAATGTGAACCGTCGGCTGTTTTTATTATTGATGGGGGCATAGAATGGGGTGAGGTCTCGTTAGCGTATTGGAATATTGTTTGCTATTCTATTTCCGCGGTCAAACCTCTTTCTAATAATGCAGTACAAAGTGGTTCTAATTCTTCATACGATCCTTTTTTTACAGAACATTTGCCTTTATAGTGTACTAAAAATGTACATTGTTCAGCCTGTAGTGAATTGTGTTTGCATACTTTTATTAACGATTCAATAACAAACTCAAATGTATTGAACTCATCATTATAAAGGATAATTTGCTTATCAGCAACTTCAACCTCCTCTGGTTCTGTTAATACTTCCGTTTCTGTTTCTAAATTACCTTGTTTTTTATTGTTTCTTTTCATTTTTCTTATTTACCACATTCTTCAAAGAAGAATTACCAAATTGCCTATTCCCTATTCCCTACTGCCTATTCCCTATCTTATTTTATTTTTCTTGCTTCTTCCAGTGGAATTTTTTCGCCATTGCGGTATGCTACAATAAAGGCATCAGTGATACTTTCTTCCACAACTTCATTTTTTAATAAATTAGCTTCTTCATAGGATTTTAAATTACCAACAGTATAAAAAGTAAGACCGGTATTATCCTTATAGTTTTTAATTCCCAATCGGGCAATTTTTAAAAATTTATTTGCCATATCCACTGGCACTTCATCATAAAACGCGCCTATTTGTACTTTAAAAACCAGATCCGGATCAACAATTGTTTTATTATTTTGTGATGCGATAGTATTTAATTCTTTTGCTGCTTCATTAAAGATAACCGGTTCGTTTGGATTTGTAATGTCAACAATTGTTATTCCTTCATTTTCCTCAGGCTGCTGTGTTTCAGTGCTATTAGCACTAGTATTGGCATTAGCAACCGGTACTCCGTTGTTGGTTTCGCTCACAACTTTTTTTCTCTCGGCCAAATTGGGTTTAGGTAGTACCCTGGCATTAGCAGTAAAAACGGGTAATTTATTTAAGTTCGGATCGTTTGAAAATACATCTTCCCCTTGCGTTTCGTATTGTTTCGCTTCTGGCATTGAGATACGTTTACCATTATAATAGGCAGTTACGAAGGCATCTTTAATACCAATATCGTTTACAATTTCTTTTGCTTCAGTAGCACGCGTTACACTTTTATAAATGCCGGTATAATAGCGAATGTAACCGTTAGGAGCTGTTTCGTTATATAAAGGTCTCATACTATATACTCTTTCAGCCAAAACGGGTTGAGAAAATACTCCAACCTGCACAGTATAAAATAAGCCATGAATACCCGATACATTCTGTGATTTTACAATTTCTTTGGGTTGCTCGGAAGTGATATCGGGGTTTGATGCAACAGCGTTTTGTGTTGCATTTGTAAGCGGATTCCGTATTTGTAAAACAGTAGCAGGAGTACCTCCGGCCATTGCATATGCCTCGTTGATTGGAATGCGTTTGCCGTCTAGAAATGCCACAACAAATGCATCTTTATATCCTAAACCAACAATTTTATTTTTCACTTTGTCAGCAGTGTTATATTTCTTAAAAAGACCTGCCGTATAACGTATAAAACCTTTTGCAGTGGTTTCACCGGTAATTGGGCTCATGCCCTGAAATAAATCTTGAGGAATAGGATTGCGGAAGGCGCCAATCTGAACCTTAAAAATTAAACCCTCAGGCAGTTTCTCGTTTATTGGAATCGGGTTATTTATTGAATAGACCGGCGCAGATTTCTGGTCAAAAACTTCGCTTGGAGATAATGTTATATCTGATGAAATTTCATTTGCAGGAGTTGCAATGTCGATTGATATAAGATGTAAATTAGTATTGCCAATAGTAGGATTCGTATTTAGTGATGGGGAAGGCGCTGCATGATTCATTGTAGTGGCATTCGAGCTGAGCAGGTTATTGGTAGCAGTATTGTTCGGATTTACAGTTGAAGCTACAAAATCAGGATTGTATTTTTTATAAATATCAAACGCTTCTTTTTGTTTTACCAATGCTTGCGTTTCATTTTTACCGGCTTCATCTAATATTGTTTCTTTTGACGAATACAAATCAATGGAACCAGCTTGTAAACGTTGTTTTTTTGCATTTTCAAAATATGTTTTCCCTTCATCATTCAATATTTCGGCCTTTAAAATATCAGCAGCAGTATTGCTTGAAGTCGCTTTCGCTAATTGATCCAAGTGGTTTTGATTAGCAGAATATTCAGTAGTGTTAGCTGTAGCGATTAGTTTTGAAGCCTGCAATTTTTTATCTTGTGCATCATCAATTAATTCCTCAGATTGCGAATAAATTCTATTTTTGGTATCTATATTACTTTCCTTTACAGCAACTGATTTTAAATCAACCGATTGCTCCACCTTTTCTCCTGCCTGCTTATTAAGCAATTCAGCTTTTGAAATTTGTTCGATTGCGATAGGCTCCAGGTAGGTATATTTTACTTCAGCAGCTGATGTACTAATAGTTGTATTAACTGGTTCAATTGTTTTAGTAATTGATGTTGCATCATGGATAGGTTCTGTTTTCGTAGAATTTACAGGTAGAGTAGCATTATCACCTGTTGTTTTGTTGACCGCAGATGCTGTACTCACATCAGCAGGATTTGATGCGACAATATTACTTGTAGGTAGAGGAATGGTTTTAGTTGGTGATGTGCTGGCTATAGTTGTCGCGGCAACTGTTGGTTTATAATTTTTATAAATATCAGACGATTTTTTTTGCTTTTCCAGAGCAATCATTTCATTTGTTTTTGCGTTTGCTAATAAACTTTCTTTTTTATCATACGATTTGGTTGTATCTGCCTTAGAACGTAGAGTTTTAGCCTTTTCAAAATAAATAAGAGCCTCATCGCTCATCATACCAGCCATAGAAATTTCATCTGAATTATTTGAAGCAAATGTTTTAGAATATTCATCTAACTGCTTTTGATTAGTTGTGTATTCTGTCCTATTTGCAACAGCATCAAGCTTTGCAGCTTCAAATTTCTTTTCACGTGATTGTTGATGTATATCATCGCTTTGCTCAAGCATCAATTTTTTTGAATCTTCATTCGTTTGATTTTCAGCTTTTGATTTTAGCACTGCTGAATAATTTTCCAATGTGTCGGCCTGATTATTTAGCAAATTAGCTTTTGTATTTTCATTGCTTGTTATAACTTCACGAGTAACAACATGTCTTCCGGTTTCAGCTGGAATGGTCTTGTTTTCTGTTTGATTTGTATTGGTAGTAGTTGAGTTATTTGCAATTGTTGAATTATTTTCATTCGTGTTAGGTTTAGGAGTATTTATTGAAACTATACTATTTTGTTGTTTCAATGTTTCAACTTTTGCAATACTTTGGTCTGCCTGTAATTGTTTTTCTTTTGAACTGTTTTGGGCATCACTTATTTTTTTACCAAGCAAGGCTTTCATATCAGGATCTGTTGTTGCATTAAAATCTTTTCTCTGCTTATCAACATCCTTATCTATATCATCTGCCCATTTTTTTAATAGTTCAGCTTTTGCTTTTTCACGATCGCTTTCATTCGGTATTTTTTCGGCAGCAGCTAAATCGGTGCTGTATTTTTTATTTATATCTATAATTGCCGTTGCTGATGTATTTGGTTTAACAGCGGTATTATCTTTTACCGGTAAAGGATTATTTTTTACGACGTCAGTTGCGGAAATGGCATACGTATTATTATGTATCGTATCCAGATGAGTATTTGCATTATAGGAAGTAACTGCGTTTGGATTGTAATTTTTATAAATCTCAAATGATTCTTTTTGCTTATCCAAAGCTATCCTTTCGTTATCCTTGGCAGCTTCTAAATCTGTTTCTTTGGAATAATAAGCGGTATTAGAATTTGCTTTTTTTCGTAATTCTTTCGCTTTTTCAAAATATTTTTGTGATTCATCATTCAATATTTCCGCTTTTAGAAGCTCAGGGGATGAATTTGTGGAGGATATTTTAGCAAGTTGTTGAATCTGATTTTGACTGGAAATGTACTCAGTTTCATTACCTTTTGCAAATAGCTGAGCCGCTTCAACTTTCTTATTTTGCGCTCGTTTTACCAACTCATCACCTTGTTTTTTTCTTTCTTTTTGAGTGCTCTTACTAGTTTTATCTACAGTTTCTAGTTGGAACACAATTGATTTGGCTAATAACTCATTAGCCTGATCATTTAGAACATTAGCTTTGGCTATTTGTGCATTTGCCGTTGTGTCACTATATGTAAATTGATTTTTTGTATCCGTGTTCGCCTTTCCAAAATCAATTAACGTTTTGGTAGCAGTATCCGGGCTGATTGTTTTTTCAGAAGTGGAACTTGCTATTGGTGTTGTGTCCTTAACGATTGTTTTTTCAGAAGTAGTATTAACAGCTATTGCCGGTTGTTTCAGCGCTTCCACTTTTGCTAAACTTTGGTCAGCCTGATTTTCTTTTTCTATCGAAGTTTTTTCTGCTGCAGTTATTTTTTTTGCAAGCAATACTTTCATTTCCGGGTCAGTTGTTAAAACATAATCTTGTTTTTGCTTTTCGACGTCATCATCAATAGCTTCTGCCCATTTTTTTAACACATTTGCCTTTTCTTTTTCACGATCTCCTTCATTCTCAATTTTTTCGGCACTGGCTAAATCTGCTGCATATTTATTATTAATATCTAAATATGCTTTTGGAGTAGTGTTAGTAGTCTTAGCGGAGGTAGTTTTATGAGTGGTATCGATAGAAACTAAATTAGTATTATTTGTAGTTGTAGTGTTTGAAGCTACTGTAGTTTCATTTGCCTGTTTTGTGTTTTTATTTTGATCTTCTTTATTGGAAATGCTGTTTATCTGTTGTTCCAATTTGTTTTTATCAATTGAAGCTACCTTTGCAGCAGCGGCTTCGCTGTCGCCTGTTTTAGATTGATCAACAACAGAGGAAACCAATTCGGTTTCATTTTTTATGCCATTATATTCTTTTTGAAGCTTTGCTATTTTTAGTTCATTTTGGTCAAGATCTTTTTGTTTATTGCTGTTTTCCAGTTTCAATTCTGTAATCTGATTGATAATACCTAACTGCTCTCTATCGCTTTTTGTCTCATGAGCCTTAACGGCATCTGCCTCTAAATCAACAATAATTGTAACATTATCAGCAATATCTTTTTTAAGGTCAACAGATGTTTGAATAGTTTTATCTAATTCAACTTTCTTACTTTCCTCTTCTTTTTTAAAGCTGTTTAAAACCTGAGAATTACTTGCATTTGTTTGGCTTAATGTATCTAACTTTTTTTCAAGCGCATCTAATTCAGCCAATGCTTTTGTTGAATTTTTTGAGTTTACGGCTACCTCCAGGCCCTTAGCATATTGCTGGGACATGTCCGCCTCTTCTCGTTTTGAAACTGCAGTTGCATCTAATTTTTTTGCAAGATTAAATGCCATAACAGTTTCTTTATTTAATTGGTCTGCTTCTTCGTTGGATGCATTTGCCTGATCAATAAGTGCCTGTTTTTTTAAATTATCTTCCGTTTTTGATGCAGCCGACATTAAAGCACTTGCCTCTTGCACTTTACTTTGGGCTCGTTCATTTTTTTGATTTGCAAAATTCAATGCAATATTTGCTTGTTCACGCAGGTTTGTTGCTTCTGTATCTACGACATTGGCATCGCGATAAGCAATTTTTATAATATCCTCATTACTTAATTTTGTGGTAGTAATAGTAGGAGTATGAGTTGGGGGGGAAGATGATGTAGAAGTGGAGGTGGATTGCTGAGCGATGACAAGTTCATTCGTTGAAACACTATCCTCTTTTGATGAACTGTTGCTGACAAAGTCAGAAACTGGTGTTACATTCAGTCTCGATTTTTCCTTTATAACGTTAATTGCCAACAAATAATTGGAATCATTGACTGCTTCATCAAATAAATTTTTAACAATCAACTTATCGTTAGCTAAGTCATAACTTATTTCCTGTTGCAATGGTCTGAATTCTTTTTGGACAGATATATTAACAACTGCCGATTGTGTCTCAAAATCAGGATCTTCTACAGAAAATAAGAAACTGCCGCCGTTCGGTAATTTAATGTCATATGAACCGGTAGCTGTTGAATTAAATATGCCAAGGAGGGTATTGTCACTAACATTTTTAACAGTAATTTTTATATTGACTGCCTGGTTTTTACGATTTTTCATTATGAAACCTTTGATGATTGCAAAATCAATTGGTTTGCGTTCAACACTGATGTGATACAGCGATATCTTGCCTGCTACACTGGATCGTGCGGATGCAAAATATGCTTTTCTTTCATCCGCATTGGTGATATACAAAATATCATCATCGGGGGTATTGATAGGGAAATCCAGGTTCACTGGAGCATTCCATGTTTTGGTATCTTCGTTATAAGTAGATTTGAAAATATCATAACCTCCCATTGAATTATGTCCCTTGGAACTGAAGTACAAAACTTTTCCATTGGGGTGAAGAAAAGGAAAATCTTCATCAAACTTAGTATTTATTGAGATCCCTAATTTTTCCGGTTTTTCCCAATCTCCACTTTTCGATTTTTTCAACTTGTAGATGTCTTTCCCACTCTGCTCATTGTCTCCATAGCTCGAAAAATAAATCTCGGTTCCGTTAGTGGCTAGAAAAATAATTGATTTTTCATTTTTCTTTTTATCAAGTGGCGTTCGGAATTCTTTTTCATCAGGTTTTACCAAAAGTTTTCCACCAATTTCGTTGATATCATACGATCGGAAAAAGTCTTCTCGCCCCAGTTCGGTTTTTTCCAACACCGGCAAATCACTTAAATTGCGCAATAACTTTTTACCATTCTTGCACATTTCAATTTGTCTGTCAACTTGCAGCTTTTCCACTTTTGCGCTGGCTGCATTTTTTTTGAAAGCCTGGTATTGAGCAATGGCTTCATCGAACCGGTAATTCAAATGATAAGCTTTTGCAAGGTAAAAATAGGCCTCTTTTTCAGCATCACCACTTCTCACAGCGAATTCAAGGAATGTAATAGCTCTTTCTTTTTCATCGCTTGCATATAGCATGCAAACCCCTAAACGATAATTATAATTGGGATCTTTTCGATAAAGACTTACTAATTGTGAATATAGAGGGTAGGCTTTTTCAAATTCTTCTTTATCAAATAAATCGGCTGCCTGCTTCTTAAATTCCTGTTCTGAGGCAAAATCCGTTTGGGCTTTAAGCACATGAACATTTATGCCAAACAATAGCAGCAATAAGAAAATCAACCTTAAATGCTTATTCATATATATCCTGATTCTGACTTCTGCAGAGAATAATTAATTTAATATAAACACAAAAAACAGTTGCGAATTTTTTATTCGTTATTGTAATCGCAATTCGTATGTTGTTTTAGGCATTACCCTAACGGACAAATTTAAGTTTTTTTCTTTACAAGATGCCATACTTATTAAAATATCACAATTGTTTTTCAATCTTTTTATCTGCACCAATGAAATTAATGATATTTACCTGATAATTAATGCAATATATAAGAATTGAAAAAGCAGATGAAAACGGAAAATATTTCAATTTAAAGTCTGCTTCTGCTTTTTTTTCATTTTTATAGAATTATGGCCTGTAAAACTTTATATTCAAAACATTGATACGAATAAAAATAAACGAATAAAATTTGTGAAACATAATAAAATATATTTCGTAGATTCGCAGAGATTAGATATTTTAACTTAGCAGGTTAATAATTATTAAAATAACAATAGATATGAAAAAACTATTTTTTATCAATACCTCAATCCAGTTTAAGATAGGAACATTAGCATGCCTACTAATCGGCAGTTCTTCTTTTGGTCAGGATCTTCATTTCTCTCAGTATAACCAAACTCCTTCGCTTGTAAATCCAGCACTTACCGGTGCATCACATACATTGAGAGCCTCTGTAATTTATAAAGATCAATGGAAAGGAATTACAGTTCCATATAGAACATTCGGCGCTTCATTCGAGATGAAATTTAAGGCAAGCAACTGGGATAAGGCCGAGCAGAATAAGACAAAAGCCTATAAAAAATCTTTTAGCAGGTTAGCCGGAGGGCTTTCTTTTTTTAGTGATAAAGCTGGTGATGGCAATATGGGAACATCACAAGTTAATTTATCCCTTGCCAGTTTTGTGCCTATCAACCAGCAGAATTTACTATCTGTTGGCTTGCAAGGAAGTGTTGTTCAACGAACAATAGATTTTTCAAAACTTATTTTTCCCGATCAATATAACGGTTATACCTATGATCCAACTATTGGCAACGGAGAAAATGTTGGTTCGCAAAATTCTACTTTCGCTGATTTTGCCGGAGGTGCAAATTGGAGTTATGGTTTCAGTGAAAAAGCTATCGCAGCAAACAACAGTTTTAAGGCGAACGTTGGTTTTTCTGTGTTTCATATAAATGAACCGAAACTAAAATATTTGACTGGGAGTAATGAAACACTAAACAGAAAATATGTTATGCATGCAGATTTTTTGATAGGAATAAAAAACAGTAACCTTGCACTTGCACCTAGTTATCTATTTCAATTTCAGGGTCCTTCAAAAGAAATTATTCTTGGAATGCTCGTGAAATATTATTCTCAGGAAGATTCGAAATATACTGGTTTTATTAAAAGATCGGCTTTAGGACTTGGTGCAGCATTCCGTAATAGTGACGCCTTAATTCTTTCTGCATTGGTTGAATCAGGACAGTATGCTGTTGGATTTAGTTATGATTTGAATGTATCTAAGTTGAAAACTGCCAGTTCCGGACGTGGTGGACCTGAAATTTTTATTCGTTTTGTTACTCCGAATCCATTTTTGTACCAGATGAGTACAAGACGCAGATATAATTTATAAAATGAAAAAACTAATCAACGTCTTCCCTGTATTTTTCACATTACTGTTTTGTGTCAGCTTTCTATTGCCCATTTCGCCTTCATTTTCTCAGGATATCCACTTTTCGCAATTCAGTCAGGTGCATTCATTAACAAATCCTGCTCTTACTGGTATAGCACATGATTTTAGAGCTTATGTAATATACAGGGATCAATGGAGAGGTGTTACGGTTCCTTATAAAACATATGGAGCATCAATAGAAAATAAATTCAAAACCAGCAGAGAGAAAGGAATTAGAAAGTTTTTTAGTAGTTTGGGAGTTGGTCTTTCATTCTATGGCGATAAAGCTGGGGATGGGAATATGGGAGAATCACAGGTAAATTTATCCTTTTCCTCAAAAATTCCAATAAATGATAACAATTCTCTTGCCGGAGGTTTGCAAGCGTCTGTTGTTCAACGGACATTAGATTTTTCTAAGCTTATTTTTACTGATCAATATAATGGAAATAGCTATGATCCTACTATTATCAGCGGAGAAAATGTTGGTGCGCAAAATTTTATTTTTCCTGATTTTGCAGGTGGTATAAATTGGACAACAGAAAGTGATCAAAGTTCGATGAGTAAAAGCAATTATTTCAAGATGAATACCGGTTTTTCTGTCTATCATATAAATAATCCGGAACTGAAATTTTTATCAGGAAGTAATGCCAGATTGAATCCAAAATTTGTTGTACATGGTGATTTTTTATTAGTGGCGCATGGTACGGGAATTGTGTTTATCCCCAGCTATTTGTTAGAATTTCAAGGAAGTTCTAAAGAAGTTATATTGGGCATATTGTTCAAATATTATCTTAAAGAGAGTTCAAAGTACACCGGATTTATTAAGCAGTCTGCATTCGGACTTGGGGGCGCATTGAGAAATAAAGATGCCTTTATATTTTCTGCAATTTTTGAAACCGGACAATATGCTTTTGGATTTAGCTATGATCTAAATATATCCAAGCTTATAACGGTTAGCGAAGGGCGTGGCGGGGCGGAAATTTTTATTCGTTTTGTAACTCCGAATCCGTTTTTGATTAATTCTCCAAAGAAACGTTATAATTTAAATTAAACAGGCACTGTTGTTCTTTAATACCAATTTTATTATCGTGAAAAAAGTTCTATACAGTTCAGCTTTTTTAGTTGTTTGTTTTATTCTGACTTCCTGTGATTACGTTGAAAACCCTTACCCTGTTGTTAATGCAAATATTAGTGATACAGTCTCTTGCCCGGCACCTGTATTCCCGATTCTTGTTAATCACGTGAAAAAGATATTAATAGAAGATTTTACCGGTCACACCTGTGGTAATTGCCCTAAAGCCGCTAAAGAATTGTATGATATCGATACAATTTATCCGGGCCGAATTATTGGACTCGGAATACATGTTGGCAGCTATGCCGAACCTGCGCCCGGGTTCAATGGATCCCCTTCTACAGCTTTTACTTCAGATTACCGCACAGCAACAGGCGATGTTTATGATGCAACTTTCGGTGCAAGTGCATTCGGATTGCCCCAGGGGATGTTTAACAGGCGGGATTATGATGCATCAAGTTCTCAGCTACAATTTTATCCCAATTGGAAAGCTTATGCAGCAGGCATTATTGCAGATGCTTCTGTTGTTGACCTTCAAATTAATATTGATTATACAAACGCAGACAGGAAAATATGTGCAACCGTCCGCGATTCATTTTTAACTGCTATGAGCGGCACTTTCAAGTTAGTTGTTTTGTTGACTCAGGATAGTATTATTGATTGGCAAAATTATATAGGAGTCAACAAATCAGATTATATCCATCGCCATGTATTGCGTGATGCCATTACACCATCCGGTGCATGGGGGGAATTACTGGCTGCCGGTACAATTACAGCTGGTATAAAAAACATTAAACGTTATGCATATATTATTCCAGCCAGTTATAAAGGAGTAGTTTGTGATGTAAACAAATGTCATTTGGTAGCATTCATATATAATACTTCTACATACGAAATAATTCAATCGGAAGAAGTTAAAGTTATTCCTTAATTTTGTTTATTAATTGCAGCAATTAAGGTGGAGAAAATGTTTGTGCGAGCTGGTCATACTGAGCCTGTCGAAGTATGGGGGCAAGGCATCGCACACCCTTCGACAAGCTCAGGGTGACAGCACTCGATTTGAGAAATTTAACACTTGCTTCTAATTATTTATACAAATTATGAACACACAGATTCGTAAATTCGTTTTTTATTCGTTATTGGTATTATCTCTCATTTCCTACAATTCATTGGCTCAGCAACGTTTTGTTGCCGGTGTAAAAGCCGGAATAAGTACCAGTCAGGTTGATGGTGACACATACGCCGGCTTTGATAAAGTTGGTTTTGACGGTGGTGCTTTTTTGAAAGGAAAATTTAATGAGAAATGGACGGGGCAATTCGAAATAATATATATTCAAAAAGGAAGCAAGCACAATCCTAATACTGAAATTGGAGATTACAATTTTTATTATTTGGGATTAAATTATATTGAGGTACCATTACTGTTTCAATACCATCACAAAAAATATATTTTTGAATTTGGGCCGGGTTTTGGCTATTTAATAAAGGAAAAAGAATTGTTAAATGAGCAGGATTTATCAGGTGCCCGCCCGTTTTTAAAAAAGGAAATAAATATTAATTTCGGATTAAGTTATACCATCATTAAAAATCTGGAAATTAATTGCCGGTATAGTTATTCTCTAACTCCTGTCAGGGAACACTCATTAGGAGCGAAAACATGGTATAATCCGGGCCAGATGAATGATGTACTGGCTTTTACTTTAACCTATCAATTTACGGGTGGAAAAACGGAATAAACATAAAATAGTAGTTGCCATCACTGGTGCAAGTGGAGCTATTTATGCAAAAGTATTGTTGCAAAAGCTTTATGAACTTCATGAACAAATTGAAGCTGTTGGAATTATTATGTCCGACAATGCAAAAGAGGTTTGGAAATTTGAATTAGGGAACAGTGATTATGAACATTTTCCTTTCACAGTGTATCGCAAGGATGATTTTTTTGCTCCCTTTGCATCCGGTTCAGCTAAATACAGCAGTATGATAGTTTGCCCTTGTTCTATGGGTACATTAGCACGTATTGCAAGTGGAATTTCAAATGATTTAACTACTCGGGCAGCAGATGTAATCCTAAAAGAAAGAAAGAAACTAATACTGGTAACACGTGATACGCCATTAAGCCTTATTCATATCAATAATATGAAAACAGTAACTGAAGCAGGTGGAATTATTTGTCCTGCAAGTCCATCCTTTTATAGCCATCCCACAAATTTTGATACGCTCGCCGCAACAGTAATTGACAGGGTGCTTGACCTATGTGGCATAGATCAACCTTCATTTCGATGGGGCGAAAAAGCTTGATGTTTTTCTAAAGGCATCATTATTTATGTTGTTCTTTTTATATTCCTATACATTTCTAAGGCAATAAAATCTATCATTTTCCTCCTTGTTAATAAATTCAATTGAATGTTAGTAATATATAAGTGATTGATTCTCTTTTGATTAAATATTAGTATTCTGTTGTTTATTTTCATAAAATATTGCAATAATAAATTTCATTAGATTGATAACCATATAATTAAACCAATGGTGTAATCTTTATTTTTTAACTTTTCTTGTGATTATGATATTGGTCATTAAAGTAACTTTGTGTTTGATTTCACGTTGCAGTTTACGAACTTTAACGCAGAAATAATAAAACTTAAATCCTCTGACCATGTTTGAATTAAGTAAAAACATATTGGAAAAAGTAAGTTTTGATAAAACACTTTTTCGCAAAGAGTTGACAAAAGCCGTCAGCTGGCTAAAACCCGATGAGAAAATGTTGCTAATGGTATGGTGCGTTGCAACATTCGGGCATAAATATAAAGATGTGATTTCAGAAGTTTACAAGAATATCACAAAGTCATAATTCAAATTGAAAAACTCTTCAACTTAAAAACTCCAGATTCCTTTTTAAGCCTTTGAATTTTGTACGCTTTACAGCTGAGTTTTTAAATACATGCCTGAATGTTTCCTCTGTTAATTCCTGCCAATCGTTTTCGGTCATTGTTAATAAATCGCTATCAGGCTTGAAGTGCTTTTCTGTATGCGGTTTCGAGAATCTGTTCCAGGGGCAGACATCCTGACAACTATCGCAGCCAAACATCCAATTATCAAATTTGCCTTTAAGTTCGTTTGGAATGTTTTCTTTTAACTCAATAGTGAAATACGAAATACATTTACTTCCGTCCACAACGTAAGGCGCAATAATTGCACCGGTTGGGCAAGCATCGATACAATTAGTGCAAGTGCCGCAATAATCTTTTATAGCACCATCATATTCTAATTCCAGATCAACAATTAATTCGGCAATAAAATAAAAAGATCCACTGTTTTTATTGATAAGGTTACTGTTTTTCCCAATCCATCCTAATCCGCTTTTTTTAGCCCAGACTTTATCCATGACAGGAGCAGAGTCGACAAATACTCGTCCATCTATATCGCCAATGTTTTTTTTAATGAATTCTAAAAGTTGATTTAATTTTTCTTTTATCACAAAATGATAATCCTCACCAAAGGCGTATTTACTTATTTTCGGCGCTTTTTCATCTTTTTGTTTTTCATCAGGGAAATAATTAAGTAGCAATGAAATTACTGATTTTGCTCCCGGAACAAGTATTCTAGGATCTAATCGCTTATCAAAATAATTTTGCATATAACTCATCTGCCCATGCATATTATTGTTTAACCAATTCTCTAAACGTGGAGCTTCTTCAATTAAAAAATCCGCTTTTGAAAATCCGCAATAATCAAATCCCAGATTTTGGGATTCTGATTTTATTAGTTCGGTGTAGCTTGAATTTTTTAATAAAGTCATAATTTAAAATGCTTTTATGAGGATCTGTAGAACAAAACTATTTATTAATGCGAATCATTGATGGATTTCTCAAATCAGGTGTTGTCAACCTGAGCCCAATGTCATTTAGTTAAGGAAATTAAATGCCCTCACACTTTCTCGACTCCGCTCGAAAAGACACCAGCACAGTCAGTTCGAGCGGAGTCGAGAACCGTGTGTGAGGGTGTTTCGTAAGAAAATACACTTAACTAAATGACATTGACCAGAAGCCCTGTACGACCTCCGCGCACATATTTATTTTATCCTTGATTAGCATTAATAAAGAATTATTAAATCCATTATTGATAAATAAAAAAACGTCCAACAATACTGCCGGACGTTTTCATTGTATGCAGGAAATTTAATTAATTTATTTTTACAGAATCAGTTGCAGCAGTTGCTGTTTTTGTACTGTCAGTAACTTCTGGTTTGGGAGCAGCCTCTTCTTTAGGAGGAGTGGCTGCGGGCTTATTTTCGCTTTCGGTTTTTGCTTTTGGAGCTTCCTGTTCAGTATTATGACCTTTACCTAGCATTCCCATTATCTGGTCTTTCATCAGAAAGCCAGCAACACCCAATCCTGCAAGTACTACCACAATAATAACAATAATGATAATGAGTTTGCTTTTCGATTTTGGTTTTTCGACCTTAGGAGATTCAACAGTTTTGTGATGTGCACCATGTTCTTCCGGTGCAATGTTTTCAATTTTTTTCTTAGGTTTTTCAGGAGCTATATTATAAACATATTTGTTATTCAGGTGCTCAAGTACAATGTCTTCATAACCTTTGAATTCAAATACAATTCGCGATACAAGGTGAAGTTTTGATTTTTTATGTTTGGTGAAAAATTCAGTGAGTCTTGTTTCAAATTCACTGCTGCTCATTTTTATCTGCGTGCTTTGCATCTCAATTTTAACCTCGATCATACCTGAAGTTTCAAATTCTGAGTTGTCCATTGAAGCGTTGCCGCCTCGAATATCATTCCTGTCTTCGCTCATATCATTTGTTTTTAATGGATTAAAAAAACTATTGTTGTAAATGTATAAATAGAAATTTAAATTCCAAATGAAAATATTTTTATTTGTTAAAGATATAAATATTTTATTTGACTTTCTATAAGAAATTTTAATAAATGAATAAACTGGGGGATAGCCTCAAGGAATTCATCATTCTGAAAAATAATTTGTTTAATTTCGTGTGCATCGACAGATTATTGCGTGTTTAATGAATTTGTACAATTATGAATGAACGGATAGAAATATATATAAAGAAAAATCTTGAATTTGATGAACAAATTATAGTTCAAAAAGGCAGAATGAATTTAATATTTTATTGCAGATCGATTTTATTTATTACAGCGGTAGTTGCATTTTTCTACTTAATAGGACCACGTCCGATTATTTCATTCACTGTAATTTCTCTGACTGTTGCACTTTTCCTGATTCTTCTGAACATTGAAATTAAAATAGCGCGAAAAATAACATTTCTACAGAATCTGATAAAAGTAAATGAGATTGAAATTGATTTATTAAACAACAATTATGAAAAGTTAAATGAAGGAAATGAGTTTATTAATAAACAACATAATTTTATCGCTGATCTTGATATTTTTGGAAAAAAATCCATATTTCAAATCTTAAATAGAACATCCACATATTCGGGAAAAATAAAACTTGCTGCCTGGCTTAGCGATCCTTTTTTAGATAAAAATGAAATTTCCGATCGCCAGTTGGCAGTGAAAGAACTTTCTAAAATACCGGAGTGGAGTCAACATTTTGTTGCACTCGGTTTTGGAAATATTGAAGGAGTAAGGGATAAGGATGTTATTAAAGATTGGTTGGAAGAACCAGCTCTTTTTTCTTCCCGTTTTTTTAGACTGATTGCTTTGGTAGTTCCCATCTTTACTGTCATTTCAGCTATCCTTTATTTTGTTGACTTTTTACCAATTGGCTACTTTTCAACATTGTTTTTTCTTCAGTTGATAATAACCGCTTTGTATACAAAAAAGATTAACCTTATTCATGATCGCTTAAGCCGGAAATTTGACTCGATTAATAAGTACGTTTCTCTTATTTCTCACGTAGATTCAGAAAAATTTGTATCCAAAAATTTAGTTACGTTGAGTTTAGGTTTTACAAATAATTCTTTAAATGGAGAAAACATTAAGGAACGGGCAAGTGAAAGTATTGGTAAGCTAAAAAAATTAGTTGATATGTTGGATGCACGTATGAATATTGTTATTGCACTACTACTCAATGGCATTTTTCTTTGGGATATTAAAATGATGCAAAGGATTGAAAAGTGGAAAACCGGTCACAAAGAGAGTTTTTTAAAATGGATAAATAACATTGGTGAATTTGATGCATATATCAGCCTTGCTTTATTTGCTGCCAACAATCCGCGTTTTGCATTTCCTGAAGTAGTTCCTGAACCGTTTATCATTGATGCAAAGAATATTGGGCATCCATTATTAAATGGGAATAAGGTTGTTAAAAATAATTACAACATCGAGGGGCTTCCAAAAATTGATTTGTTAACCGGTGCAAATATGTCGGGGAAAAGTACTTTTTTAAGAACTATCGGAGTTAATCTAACCCTTGCTATGATTGGAGCACCGGTTTGTGCAACACAATTCAGATTTACTCCTGTGATGTTGTTTACCAGTTTAAGAACCAATGATTCATTGCAGGAAAACGAATCTTTTTTTTATGCAGAACTTAAACGTTTACAATTATTGATACATCATTATGAGAATGGAGAAAAAGTTTTTTTCTTGTTGGATGAGATATTAAAAGGTACAAATTCTAAAGATCAACACTCCGGTTCAGAAGCGTTGATCAAAAAAATCATTAAATTAAATGGAGTTGGAATTGTTGCTACTCATGATGTGGAGCTTTCCAGATTAACTATTCCGTTTCCTGATCAGGTTAGAAATTTATGTTTTGAAATTACTATCAGTGATGATAAATTAAATTTTGATTATAAAATAAAAGAGGGGGTGTGCAGTACGATGAATGCTTCGTTTTTGATGAAAAAAATGGGAATTATTGACAACTCAATATCCGGATAATGCCTTAATTTACTCCATTTCAGCAATAGCGATCATTAACTTCTCTAGTTTCTTTTTCATTTCGGAAGCCGAGCATACATAGTTATTCGCAATGACAGAGAAACAAATTAATTCGCCTTTTTTATTTTTCACATAACCTGCATAGCCACGCGTTCGCGTTATATATCCGCTTTTAGCACATAGATTACCTTTTGCCCAGCTACCCTCAAACATATTGTCCAAAGAACCTATTTTCCCTGCAACAGGAAAAGAATTATAAAATGCGTTAAAGTTTTTATCATTCGCCATCACGCGTAATATTTGAGTTTCAGTTTTGGTAGTAATAATATTAGCGCGGGAAAGTCCGCAACCGTCATTCATAATGAATCCACTAATATCTACTCCACTATTTTTCCAAAAAGCAGGAATGATTTCAGTCCCCTCATTTTCACTTCCGATTCCCGCTTTTTTGTAAGCTAAATATTTAAGCAAATGCTCTGCATATAGATTGATGCTTTTATAATTTGTCCAATAAATAATTTCAGACAGAGGTGGGGAATAGTGAGTATATAGATCATATTTGTTCGTAATAGAATACTGATTTGTTTCTTTCAGAATTCTTACTGTAGTTGGTTGTCCGGTAATAGCAATTCCAAATTTTTTAAAAGATTGTGCAAAGGATTGAGCACAAAACAATGCAGGATCAGGTATGGAACCTTCTACTTCGTAATTGTTTTTGAATGCGGGAATAGTGCCTTGTATCTCACGGAAATAGGAGTATGGGACACCATAAATAAAAGCATTGTCATCATCACCTCTTGAAGTTACTTTATTGTTCATTTGTAAGCTATCAATAGCAGGTTTTATTTCTGTAATTATAGCGCTACTTCCCGGTGGCCCGGATTTTAAATAAAGAGTATATTTATTATCATGATATGATAATCCACTTGCACCTGCACCAAAATAATTTCCAATATCTGCCCAAATCCATTGCGAAGGAACCATGTTATCATCGAATATCCCGGCATCACCAATAATTGCGCCCTCAATCTTCTTTATTCCTTTTTCTCTGAGTAGTTTGGCCCATTTGTCGGTGGTACTCAAACTATCATTTTTGTTAATGAAATTTTCCGATTCAAGTGTAGGATCTCCGCCACCAACAATGTATAAATTGCCTTTTATAGTTCCGGTTAAAGTATCAAAAACACCGGTGTATTGAAGTTTTGTTTCGAATTTAAAATCTCCTCCAAGGGTTATTAAGGCTGCTCCCGTAGTAGCTATTTTTAGAGTGCTTGCAGGGACTAAACTAATTTGGCTATTGTATTCGGTAAGAACAGTATCTTTATTGGCAGGCATCACACAAATGCTCCAGACAGCGTTTTTTAGTTCGCTATCAGTTTTTAATTTTTCAATTTCGGTATTCAGTTTGGAATTAATTTGTGAATACGAAAAAATGAGTTGCAATAAAAAAAAGAATAGGAATAATTTTTTTTTAATCATTATTTATACAGCCCTTAATTATTGCGTTTGAAAAGAGAATTGTTTCCAACGAAAACTTTATCAATTTCGTTTGCCAGTCTGATATCTTTATCCGTAATTGTTTTAGGCTCTTCATGAGAACAAAGGGTAATGTCAACTTTGTTATACTCATTAGTCCACTTGGGATGATGATTCATCTTTTCGGCTATCAAAGCAACTTTAGTCATAAAGCTGAACGCTTCAATAAAATTTTTAAATTGAAAGCTTCTTTTAAGCTGATTTTTTTCTTCTTTCCACATGTTATAATAATTAGAAAATTGGTGAATTAGAGATTTAGTGATTTTGAGATTTAGTGAAATAGAAAGATAATAATTTAGTGATTTGTTAATCAAGTGATTCTCCAAATCTCTAATTGTTCAACTCTCCAATTCTTTTCTTCTCTATTTCTCCACCTCGATAACTGCCATCGTAAGCCGGCTGATACAAACCATTTTACCTTGCTCATTTTTTATTTCAATACCCCACACATGGGTTTTTCTTCCTATATGAATTGGTTTTGCTTCGGCATATACAAATCCATTACTTACGGGGCGTAAATGATTGGCATTGATATCCAATCCTACACAGGCATATTTAGAATTGTCAACAACCAAATTGGCTCCGATACTTCCCAGTGTTTCGCATAATGCAGCGGATGAACCACCATGTAGAATATTCATTGATTGTTTTGTTCGATGGTCAACAGGCATTTTCCCTTTGACAGAATCCACTGTAATTTCAGTAATTTCAATGCCAAGGCTTTCTGCCATATTGTTTTTTAACATACCTTGAATAGCGATCGCTGAAATAGGTTTAAACCAAATACTCATAATGTTTTATTTTTAAACGAAATTAAGAAGAATTCCTTTATGGAATTTTTAAATTATGGCATCTGTGATATAAATTCTCATAATTTTGTTTCAATTAATTAAAAACCTCAAAAAATGAAAACTATGTACTCCCTTCTTTTGGCAGTTGTTATGTTCAGTTCGTGTGCTAATAAATCTGAGGAATCGAAAGTTGGTTCATCTGCATCAGGAGAAACTGTTGATGGCATAATGAGTCCGCCACCGCCTTCAGCACCTCCATCAGAGGAAGTTCTGATGGATCAGACCAGTATTGCAAAAAAGGAGCAAAATGAAGAAACCGGGGGTAGTTCCATTAGTGCTCCATCTGCTGTATCGGAAAAAATAAAGATCCCGGAGAAAATTAAAAAAACAGCTCAGTTGATTATAACAGTTGAGGATTACAAAAAAGCGAGAACCGAAATTGAAAAAATTGTAAAATCGGGAAACGCATATATTGGAAGCGAAAATGAACAGAATTCGACTTATAATATTACCAATAATATGGAGATACGGGTGTTGAATAAAGATTTTGATCTGATGGTAAATAAACTGTTAACAGTTGCCAGTCATGTAAATTCAAAAAATGTGAATGCTGAAGATGTAACGGCACAGTTTGTTGATATTCAGTCACGTTTGAAATCAAAAAAAGAAATTGAAAAGCGTTATTTGGATATATTACAAAAGGCTTCCAAGGTTTCGGATATTTTGGAAATAGAACAAAAATTAGGACAGATTCGTGAGGAAATTGAAGCCAAAGAAGGTGAATTGAAATACCTTTCGGATCAGGTGAATTATAGTACTATCAATTTGAATTTTCATCAGGAGTTTGAATATACTCCATCTGACAGACCAGGGTTCTTTGGCAGGATGGGAAATGCTTTTGGAAACGGCTGGACTGGGTTTTTAAGTTTCCTGGTTGGTATAATATATGTTTGGCCTTTATGGATAATTTTAGGTGCAGGAGCTTATTTTCTGGTTAGAATTATTAGACGTTCATCTAAAAAATAATTCTTTTTTACAAAACATAATGCTCCACGTCATTGCGAACGAGGAACGAGTGAAGCAATCTCACACAAGTAGTAAATGCATGTTTGAGATTGCCACGCCCTTTCTGCGAAGAGGGCTCGCAATGACGGCAATAATTAAATTTTTGAAGCAACTGAAAGTCTTGCACTGAAGTGCATAGTTTTAAACTAATGAAAAAAGGCAATAAACTTTGTAAGCCGCCGATACGCCTGGTTTACTTGGACGTATTATAAGTCATCCCTACTCAAACATCTATTTTTTTGTAAGGATTTGTCGGTATTCGTTTCTGGCTTTATCAAACTCCGCAATAATTTCTTTGCGTTCGGCAATGAGGCTGGAAATGAGTACATTTTTTTTGTGGAACAACATCATGAGTATCCATTTTGTTCTTACTCTGTCAAAAGTATGAAAGTACCAATATGCAAATACGCCACTTATCGGAAGGCTAAATCCATAAGCAATTGTCAGCCAATAAAGACTTGAATATTTCCAAACTAATACAATTTGTGTGATATAAAAAAACAGGAAAGTAACCATTCCGCTTACCATACTAATTGCCCCCACGAACTCTATACTTTTACTTATTTTTTTTGCAAGTAGTCCGGGAATTTCAAAGGGTAAAAAATTATTTATCAGTCCATAAACATAAACCGGAAAACCCAGGACCAGTATTAAAAGGCTTCTCAAATTACCGCCAATGAAGGTTTTGTCTTGTTTATTCTGCGCAATATCGTTATCTGTAAGTCCTAAACTATTTATATTGTTTAAATATTCCTTAATCCTAATGTTTAACGCTTCTACACGTTCGAGATCACTCTGCAGAAAATAATTAACGATCTCAACAATTTTTTTTGTCAATAAAAAATCTGCATCCTTATCTTTTTTACTAATTCCTAAATCCTTTGAAAGCTTATATTTGTATATGGTTTCAATGTCTTTTACCAATTCATCTGTACTATCATCCTCAATAGCGATAATTAAAGTTTCAAGAGTTTTGCGAATTTCTTCCGTTAAAATTTCAGTTGCTTTAAACTCATCTGTGGAATATTCCTCCTTTAAACCTAAAGCATTAAAAGGTTTTCCAATATTTATAAATAAGTCGCGATTAAATTTATGTGGATTTGCATAGTTTAATCCAATAGTAATAATTTGTACACCAAGCTGAAAATTATTTTTTGCTTCTGCTCCTAAAACAATACGTGCTGCACCAGTTTTTATTGGTCTCAATTTACGTTCGGTGATACAAATCCCTTCAGGAAACATGACCACAGCACCCCTGTTTTCGAGATGTTCAAAGCACTTAGAAAAAATTTCCTGGTTTTTGGTCATCAAGGTTGGATCATCGACCTGACGATAGATTGGGAGTACTTGTAATTTCGGTAAAATCCATTTTGCAAACCGGGATTTGAATATTGATCCTTTTCCTAATGAAAACACTTTTCTATTGAACATGGTAGCAATAATAATTGGATCCATAAAGGTGCTTGGGTGGTTTACCAATACTATCAATGGTCCTTTGTCCGGAATCAACTCTTTGTTTTTAACGGTGATAGAACGAAAAAATATCCGTACTGTGATTCGCATTAATATTTTTAAAAAAGAATAGAGCATAGTTTGAATTTTGCTGGAAATATAGGCAAAATTATTATGAAAATTAGTAGTGATAAAATGATTTGTATTTGTAATTGCATTGTAATGTTATCAGTTATTCAGAAGAGGCTATCTTGCGATAATGGATTTTTTCAGTGGTTGAAAAGATGCATTACCATTCCAAGAAAAAGGTAGGATTTATAATTTTAAGGATGGCAAATTTAGCATTTACATCATGTTCAATGTTCTGTGACAATAACGGGTGTACGACAAATATCCCTTTTTCACAAAGATAGGTTGAAAAGTTATAGGGTA
>JAVHPR010000087.1:0-5676 GCA_036170695.1 Bacteroidia bacterium | reverse complement strand
CAGATAGGGACAGCGTTATAGTGGATTATTAATTTGCACCGAAACTTTAGATAATTAGTTTAAATTAAAATTCTCTCACTTTATTTTGTAAAAAATTCTTAACATCACTCCAGGTTTGCCCGCTCAGTGAATGAGGATCAGGGCTTTGTTCTGCATCTTCAAAATTTGTTATTGCATTGGGTATTGAAATTAATAATTGCTGGTTGGGATATTTCTGTTTGTGCCACTTTATAATTTCATCCAGCGAAGAATGTTTTAGCAATTCTGCTAAATCAAAAAAATCTTTTTTTTGAGCGCGTCCCAAAATCGTATTAATTTTCATGGCAGCAATGTCATTACTGCTGTATATTCTGATACCATCAATTATTTCGATTTCTGCGATTGGTGGATGAGGGTAGAAAATAAAATTCACTTTTACATTTTGAATAGTACAGAATACCGCGAAATTAATTTGTAATTTTTCATTGGTAAAGTCCGGTTCAAATTCCTCTTCGAGTGATTGGGTAATAAAGTCAAAATCGGGTTTTGAATTATTAAAGAAATCTAAATCAACTGCAATTCTGTGCCCGAATTTCAGCGCTAATGCAGCATCTCCAGCCAAAGAAAAATCCTCTATCTCGGGCATTTGCATTAATTTTTTTAATACGGATAACGTGTTGGGTTCGATTTTGGAAGTGAATAACATCTGAATTTTTATAGGTTAATCAATTACTGCTGCTGCTGCCTGATATATTCTGTTTTCAGAAATAAATTTTGCAATAGGTGTGTTTTTTAATTTTAAACTTTTTCAATAATTACTGCAAAACCTTGCCCTACTCCGATACAAAGAGTTACAAGTGCGTATCGTTTGTTTTGTTCCTGCAGTTCAATTGCAGCCGAATTTAATATCCGTGCACCACTCATCCCTAAAGGATGGCCTAGTGCAATGCCACCACCATTCGGATTAATACGAGGATCATTATCTGCTAGTCCCCATGAGCGTGTACAGGCTAACGATTGTGCTGCAAATGCTTCATTCAGTTCAATTATATCAATATCATTCATTGTTAAACCTGCACGTTTCAATGCCAAATTACTTGCTGCAACGGGGCCAATACCCATAATACGTGGCTCAACACCCACAACACCACTTGACACAATGCGGGCTTTAGGTGTTAAATTATTTTTTTTAATTGCATCCTCTGAAGCTAATAAAATAGCGGCTGCACCATCATTCAAACCGGATGAATTTCCCGCTGTAACTGTCCCACCTTCTTTCCGAAAAGAAGCTTTTAATTTTCCTAAACCAGCTAAAGTTGTGTCAGGCTTTATGAATTCATCTTTATCGAAAATCTTAGGGTCTCCTTTTTTTTGTGCTATTTCTACAGCTACTATTTCTTTTGCAAAACGCCCGTTTGCTTGAGCGATAATAGCTTTTTGCTGACTCCAGAAAGCGAATTTATCCTGATCTTCACGATTAATGCTGTCACGTTCAGCAAGATTCTCAGCAGTTTCACCCATACCTTCAGTTCCGTATAGCTCTTTCATTTTAGGATTTACAAAACGCCATCCAATAGAGGAATCAAATAATTGCTGATCACGACCGAAAGCGGATGAAGCCTTGGACATTACTAAAGGGCAACGTGTCATATTTTCAACGCCGCCGGCAATCATTAAATCAGCTTCTCCAACCATAATGGTGCGTGCCGCTGACATAGCTGCTGATAAACCTGATGCGCATAAACGATTTACCGTTTCTCCCGGAACGGTATATGGCAAACCTGCAAGTAACAGTGCCATACGAGCCACATTGCGATTGTCTTCACCTGCCTGATTTGCACAACCCATCAATACATCAGCAATTTGTTTCGGATCAATTTTGGAATTACGTTTCATCAATTCTTTTAATACCAATGCCGCTAAATTATCTGTGCGTAAGGTAGATAAGGTTCCACCTAAATTCCCAACCGGGGTGCGGATTCCGTCAATAATAAATGCTTGTTTCATGTTGGTTACTAATAAACGAATGGTTACTAATTTACGAAATGCTTGTTTGCATTATGAATAAATTTGGTGCTAATTAACTGGTTTCAAACATATAATTACTGTTTTACAAAATGCTTTTTTGGGATACGAATTTACAGAACATTTGTTTTTTCTTGATTTAATAAATTTACATTTAGTACTCTTTTAAATTTCACTTCATTTCTTCCAAACGATATTAAAATGCCTAACTTTAGCTTAGATACAATTAAATAATTAAGTAATTGATCAAAATGGGATTTAGAAAATCTTTCTGATGATTTTATTTCCACAACAATTTTATTTTCTACTATAAAATCAAAATAGTTTTTACCAACTGTTTTCTCCTTAATTTTTACTGGGTTAAAAACCTGTTGTTGAACTGTTATATTATTGTTTTGAAAAGTTTCGTAGAGAGCCTTTTGATATATAAGTTCTTTATGATTACCACCAATATTATTAAATATTTCAAATGCGGAACCAATAATTTTGTAACTTAATTCTGGATAAATTAGAGTTGTGTTTTTGTTGATTTGGAATTCTTTTCCATTTGAAAAACCATCAATCGAATCGTAAAACTCCTGCGGTTCGATATTAGTAATCTCTTGGTTTAAAACTTTATTTTTAGTTTGCTCAGGAGCTATATCCCCAGTTTCGTAAATTTGTACAGATTCGCTATTAGTAACCTTCAATTCTTTACTTGTTCTATAAACAGTCCCTTTGAAGAGAGCAACAATTTTATCATTTTGATTTTTAATTGTCACCTGGTAAATTCCAATTTTATTTGAAAGGCTCATTTCTTCAGCAACAGCTGTGATTACATCCCCTTCTTTCAATGAAATAGTGTGCGAAATGCTTGTTTCAATAGAAACACAAATTCTCCCTTGAGAGTTTGATGCATAAGCTAAAGCGCTATCAGCCAATGAATAAGTAATCCCACCGTGAGCAATGGAAAAAGCATTCAGCATATCTTTGCGGATAGTCATTTGTATAATACAATAACCTTTTTTCGCTTCCAACAGCTCAATGCCTAACCATTGGCAGAAATTATCTGTGTCAATTAAATTGCTGACAATTTCTTTTGGTGATGAATTTGTTGACATTTCTTTCATTAATATATGATAAAATCATTGTCAAAGATATTCATTTTTTATGGCCATTCAGGACACATTTTAATAGTTTTTATACTTTTTACTTTTTACCTTTCAAATAATACTTAATTTTGCATTTGCATTGATGCAAAGGATATTTTTTACTACATAAATATATTTTATGACAAAAGTTCACAATTTTAATCCAGGTCCGGGAATACTTCCCGCTGATGTATTACAGCAAGCTTCTGAAGCGTGTATCAATTTTGATAATCTAAATCTTTCAATTCTCGAAATTTCGCATCGCAGCAAGAATTTTGAAAAGGTGATGGAGGAGTCAAAAGCCTTAGTGAAAGAATTGTTAGGATTGAAAGATGGTTATCAGGTATTATTTTTAGGTGGTGGCGCAAGTATGCAATTTGCAATGGTACCGTACAATTTATTACGTACAGATGGAACCGCAGGCTATGTAAATAGCGGGGTGTGGGCAAGCAAAGCAATTAAAGAAGCGAAGATGGTCGGTAACACTATTATATTAGCCTCATCAGAAGATAAAAAATTCAGCTATGTGCCTAAAGGATATGAAATACCTGCCAATCTGGATTATTTGCATATTACCACAAACAACACTATTTATGGTACTCAAATTAAAAACTTCCCCAAAACTTCTGTACCTCTGGTGTGTGATATGAGTAGTGATATTTTTAGCAGAAAAATAAATGGGACTGATTTTGCCTTGATATACGCCGGAGCGCAAAAAAATATGGGACCTGCAGGTACCACGATGGTTGCGGTTCGTGAAGATATTTTAGGTAAATCTGGTCGTAAAATGCTTTCAATGCTTGATTACCAGGTACATATTAAAGGTGAAAGTATGTATAACACTCCTCCGGTTTTCCCGATTTATGTATCTATGTTAACATTAAGGTGGTTGAAGAAAAATGGTGGCATTGAATGGATCGAAAAAGTTAATCAGCAAAAGGCGGATACTTTGTACAATGAGATTGATCGTAACTCAATGTTTATAGGAACTACAGCTAAAGAAGACCGTTCAAATATGAACGTTACTTTTATTATGCATAAACCTGAAATGGAAGTCGAGTTTGATAAATTAACGAAAGAAGCTAATTTAAGCGGATTACGTGGTCATCGCGATGTTGGAGGATACCGTGCATCGCTTTACAACGCTCTGCCGCTTGAAAGTGTAAATGCTTTAGTTGAAGTTATGCAGGCATTTGAAAAAAAGTTTGCATAAAGTAAGAAATGAAAATAATTATTGGAATAGTTTCTCAGCGTTTTAAAAAAGTATTTAGCACGAACAAAATAGCTTTACTGCTTTTCTCGACTATTTTTCTATTTAGCGGATGTTCATGGCAACAATACTTTGTGATATCTAATGAAACCCTATCTGATATTACGATTGAATATAGTATCCCAATTCCATCCGATGGATTTGGAATATTTAATACTTCTCCAATTTTATACAAGTTAAATTCATCGGGTAGTATGGATTGGGACAATCAGTTATCTATTATTGATAATGATACTTCCCTTTTTGCAGTAAAGATTGTGTTGCCGCCGAAAAGCGCTGTTGTTATTGGGGAGTTGAGCAATGATAATTATGAAACGCATAATCAAAAATTTATCAATGGCCGTATTTTTAATCTAGAAAAAATAATTCTGAATAAGAATGGAAACTTCACTGAAATAACTCCTGAAAATTTCGATATTTTTTTCAAAAAGACCTCCGGGAATATTGAATACACAATAAAGTAATCTTAATATTTCAAAAGTTTATAAATTCTTCATATAAATGAAAGCCCCCCTTTTTCATAAAACTTTTGTTATAGGGGTGTTTGTTTGAATAATCATAATTATGAAATTTAAAGTATCATTAATCACTTTATCCTTCCTCAGCTTTTCCATACTACAAGCTCAAAGTCAATGTTTTAAAGATTGTAAAGAACGCGCTGTTATTGAATGGGAAAAGTTAAAAGCCAGAGGTATTACTTCAACAGATTCGGCACTTACAATCAATTATAAATTACTTTCAGATTTGAAAGGATGTGCATTCCCAAATGTAGAATTAGAAAAATTGGATGATGGGAAATTTAAAATTGATGAATTGAAAGGGAATGTTGTATTTGTCCATTTTTGGTTTACGAAATGTGCTACCTGCATCGCTGAAATACCTTCCATTAATCAATTGCATAAACTTTATGAAAATAAAAACGTAAAATTTTTGGCAATCTCATTTAACGACAAAAACATAATTGAAGCATTCTTTAAAAAACATGATGCATTTGAAGGGATACATACCACCATTGAACAAAAAAAATTGGAAGATGAATTTTGTGTGCTGGACGGTTACCCTCTGAATTTAGTTTTGGATAAAAAAGGAAACGTTATAGATGCATGGTATGAAGAAAATCCTGTGCAAACACAGCAGGATGCTTTTTATAAAAAAGTAAAAGAATTGATTGATGGGAACTTATAGTGCATTTGTAATTCGTCAGTCTTTGTCAGAATATTATTAACTAAAGTTTCGGTGCAAATTAATAATCCACTATAACGCTGTCCCTAT
>JAVHPR010000086.1:0-5716 GCA_036170695.1 Bacteroidia bacterium | reverse complement strand
TTATTGAAATGCGACAACAAACTTGTAAAAGTTATTTTGTCTCAATTCCTAACACCAGAGCTGTTCAGTTAAAATCTAATCAATAAAAAATTAATACAGTGAATGTAGCACTAAGGCACAAAGTCGCTAAGGTTCACAAAGTAATGCCTAAGTGTTTCTTTGGGTCTTCGTGTCTTTGTGGCATATTAAAAAAGCTGGACTGAACAGCCCTTTGTAAAAGCCCCTCATAAAAACGATATCATCAAAAAAATTTTATCTTTGTGTAAATAAATATATAAAGATTTGAAGTTCAGCGATTTTAATTTCGAGAGTAATCTCCAAGAAGGCCTTGACTCTATGGGGTTTGAAACCCCAACCCCAATTCAGGAGCAGGCGATACCCATCATATTGAGTAACAAGGATTTAATTGGATGCGCACAAACCGGAACAGGTAAAACGGCCGCTTTTTTGCTCCCCATTTTAAATAAGTTATCAAAATATCCCACAGATACTACTGATACCCTTATTATTGTTCCAACACGGGAGTTGGCTTTACAGATAGATCAGGCTTTACAGGGGTTTTCATATTTTACTTCTGTAAGTTCACTGGCTATATATGGTGGCAGCGATGGAAGCAGCTTTGAGCGGGAGAGACGGGCTTTATCCGAAGGGGCAAACGTTATTATTGCAACACCAGGTAGATTGATGGCTCACCTCAACATGGGCTATGTAAAGCTGGATAATTTAGAACATTTGATATTAGATGAGGCGGATAGGATGTTAGACATGGGTTTTGTTGACGATATCTTAAAGATTAGCAGTTATTTGCCTAAAGTAAGACAAACGTTGATGTTTTCGGCTACCATGCCTCATAAAATACGAGTTCTGGCAAATTCGCTGTTAGTGAATCCCGAGCATATCAGCATTGCTATTTCAAAACCTGCCGAAGGAGTTATACAAGGCGCTTACCTGGTTTACGACACGCAAAAAAACAAGTTGATAAAAGCCTTGCTCGAAGGAAAAGATTTGAGTAGCGTTGTTATTTTTGTTTCCACTAAAATAAAAGTAAAGGAGCTGGAGCGGGATTTACAAAAAGCAGGCTTAAAGGCAAAAGCCATTCATTCTGACTTAGAACAGCCGGAGCGCGAAGAGGTGCTGCGTAATTTCAGAAGCAAAAAATTACAGATTTTAGTTGCAACAGATATCTTGTCGCGCGGCATTGATATTGAAGATATTGGTTTGGTAATAAATTACGATGTTCCGGGCGATGCCGAAGATTATATCCACCGTATCGGGCGGACAGCGAGGGCTGCGGCTACTGGCGTTGCGCTGACATTCATTAATGAATACGATCAGCAGAAGTTTTTGCAGATTGAAACAATGCTTGGATCGGAAGTCAAAAAACTTCCTTTGCCTTCGGAAATAGGGGAAGGCCCTGTTTATGCTCCGGAATTGAAAAACAAAAGACCTTTTGTTAAGAAAAAAGGGAAATTCTCTAAAGATCGCAGACCGGCAAGGAGGTAATTTTTCAATTTGGCAATTTTACAGTAGGCAATTAAACAACAATGCCAATAAAGTGTTGAAATAAATGTTGTGTGCGTAGGTCATGCTGAGCCTGTCGAAGTATGTGAGCAAGCATCGCACACCCTTCGACAGGCTCAGGGTGACATCGCTTTAAAAATTACCTAAGCAAAATTGATGAATTGTTCCATAAATATCATATCCTGAAAATGAAAAGAAAAATCCTTGTCCTCAGTTTAATGTTTGCAGGAAGCATTGCTTTTGCACAAACTAAAACAATAAATTTCGAAACCACACCATTTGCTGTTATTAAAGCAAAAGCAAAAATAGAAAATAAATTAATTTTTATTGATGCCTATACCGCATGGTGTGGCCCTTGTAAGTGGATGGCAAAAAATATATTTACAAACGATACGGTCGCTGATTTCTTCAACAAGGAATTTGTCAATGCCCAATTTGACATGGAAAAAGGAGAAGGTATTGAGCTTAGAAAACTGTATAATGTAAACTGTTTCCCTAATTTATTATTTATTGATGGTGATGGCAAGCTGGTGCATCGTGCTGCAGGATCATGTGAGGCCAAAGATTTTATTCAATTGGCTAAAGATGTCTCCGACCCTAAAAAAAGATTTTCGAAATACATGGATGAATATGCAGCGAAAAAAACGGATCCCACTTTTTTGGTTGAATATATTAATGCAATTTCTAAAACCTGTTTAAAACCCGATGAAATACTGGTGGATTATTTTAAAACTCAGAAAAACGAAGAACTTTCCAATAGGATTAACTGGAATATGATCAGAGATTATAGTTCAAACTATAAGAGCTGGGAATTTACCTATTTACTGAACAATCTTGAAAAATACAATAAAGCATATACTGCCGATTCAGTAAATTCTAAAATTGTTGCGGTGTTTATGCAAGGCGGGTTTGCCGCCATTTATAATAAGGATGCGAAGGATAATGATTACAAGGCATATTTGGAGGAGATAAAAAAAATAAATTTTACTGCCTTTGACGAAGTCTCATTCAGGCTTGAAATGGCATATTTGCAAAAAAAAGAAGATTGGAAAAAATACATCCAGTTAATTGTTGAGAAAGGTGATATATACTTTCACTTGGCTAGCGACTTCAATAATTATTCATGGGCTATTTACGAGCATTCGGATGATAATGCGGCATTGCTAAAAGCAGAAAAGTGGATGCAAAAAGCTGTTCTGAAGGAGCAAAATGGACCTTATTATGACACGCAGGCGGCAATTTTGTATAAATTAAACAAAAAACAGGAAGCTAAAGCCGCTGCCCTGAAATCTATTGAATTAGCCAAAGCAGACGGAGCAACCGAAGAGGATTATAAAGAAACATCTGATTTGTTGGAAAAAATAGAGAAATTGAAATAGAGTTTTTTTATTGTTTTTTTGCCACAGATTTCGCAAATTATCACAGATTTATCTGCGTTAATCTGTGCAATCTGTGGCAAATATTACAATACACCTTGAGGTTAATTAATAGATTATTTTTAACCAAATGTGTCTGTTGATTTTAACTTTCGATAAATTTGTTGAAATACTATTTACATGAATTTAGATTTATCCGGAAAAACAGCTTTTGTATGCGGAAGTACACAAGGTATAGGCAAAGCCTCAGCAATTGAACTCGCGCTACTCGGTGCAAATATAGTATTAGTTGCCCGTAACGAAGAATCCTTGAAAGCTACAATAAAAGACTTAAATGTTGCAAAAGGACAATCACATTATTTTATTTGTGTCGATTTCCAAAACCCTAATCAGCTAAAAGAAAAAGTAGAAAATTTTATTACTTCTTTTGGAGCTGTGCACATTTTGGTAAATAATACGGGAGGGCCTCCGGGTGGGAAGATAGCAAGTGCAAAAGTGGAGGACTTTTTACAAGCATTTAATAACCACCTGATATGCAATCATATTTTAGCTCAGGCTCTTATTCCGGGTATGAAAGCCGAACACTATGGAAGGATTATCAATATTATCAGCACATCTGTTAAAATACCATTAAAAAATCTGGGCGTTTCCAACACCATTAGGGCTGCGGTTGCTAATTGGGCAAAAACAATGGCGAATGAGTTAGCGCCATTCGGAATTACGGTAAACAACGTGCTTCCCGGAGCAACTATAACAGGAAGGCTGCAAAATATTATAGAAAGTAATTCTAAAAGCACCGGAAAATCATTACCCGATATTAAAAATGAAATGAAAAGTGAAATTCCCTTGGGGCGTTTTGCCGAATCTGCTGAAATTGCCAATGCTGTTGCCTTTTTAGCTAGTCCGGCTGCATCCTATATAACCGGAATAAATATTCCGGTAGATGGCGGGAAAACGGGCTGTTTATAGACATAAACTTTCTTGTATATTATTCTTTTAAAAAAATCCAGAAGGAAACAATTTTGTAGCTTTGCCCTTGAGTTGAATAAAAACTATAAAACATGTCGGTACACAAAGAAATTAAAAAGATTACGACCCACGTATTGTTGGAAATGAAGCTTAATAGCGAAAAAATATCCATGCTTACCGCCTATGACTATACGATGGCAAAAATTGTTGATCATGCCGGTATTGACATCATACTTGTGGGTGATTCGGCATCCAATGTGATGGCGGGGCACGAAACCACTTTGCCTATTACACTTGATCAAATGATTTATCATGCATCATCGGTAGTGCGTGCTGTTCAGCGTGCATTAATCGTTGTGGATTTGCCTTTTGGTTCTTACCAGGGAAATTCAAAAGAAGCGTTAAATTCGGCCATCAGGATAATGAAAGAAAGTGGAGCACATGCTGTAAAATTAGAAGGAGGCAGAGAGGTAAAAGAATCCATAGAACGTATTTTAACTGCCGGAATCCCCGTAATGGGACACCTTGGACTTACACCGCAGAGCATCTATAAATTTGGCACTTATAACGTACGTGCAAAAGAAGAAGAAGAGGCAGAACGTTTGATTGAAGATGGGCACATATTGGAAAAGGTGGGGTGTTTTGCATTGGTTTTAGAAAAAATACCTGCCAGGTTAGCTGAACAGGTGGCAAAAGAATTAACCATCCCTGTTATTGGAATAGGTGCAGGTGGTGGGGTTGATGGACAAGTGCTGGTTTTTCATGATATGGTAGGTTTAACACATGAATTCAGCCCGCGTTTTTTAAGACGCTATATGAATTTGTACGATGATATTAAGGGTGCAGTTGGGGAGTATATCAAAGATGTAAAGTCGAAAGATTTTCCGAACAGTAATGAGCAATATTAATACAGCCCACCCCGACCCTCCCAAAGGGAGGGAGAGCCAACGCACAGAGCAAACACATAGTTTAGCGGGTAGTGATTCCTCCCCTTTGGGGAGGTCAGGTGGGGCTTCTTTAGAAATCCTCTACGAAGACAACCACATCATAGCTGTTAACAAACACCCTTCGGATATTGTGCAGGGTGATAAAACAGGCGATACCCCACTAAGCGATTTTGTTAAACAATATGTAAAGGAAAAGTACAATAAACCCGGTGAAGTATTCATTGGTACCGTTCACCGTATTGACAGGCCCGTAAGTGGCATTGTGTTGTTTGCAAAAACAAGCAAGGCATTGGCGCGATTGAATCAGATGTTTCAAAGTAAAGAAATTCAAAAAACATATTGGGCAGTAGTAAAAAATAAACCACAAAAAGCCAGCGGGAGTCTTGTTCATTATTTAAAAAAGAATGAGGCAAAAAACATGTCAAAGGCATTTGATAAAGAAACACCAGGTGCATTGCGTTCGGAATTAGAATATGAATTAATATGCAGTTCGGATAATTATTATTTACTGGAAATAAAACCACAAACAGGCCGCCATCATCAGATACGTGTCCAGTTGGCAAAAATGGGCTGTCCGATAAAAGGAGATGTGAAATATGGCTTCGACAGGGGCAATAAAGATGCCTCCATCCATTTACATGCCCGCAAAGTTGAATTTATCCATCCGGTTAAAAAAGAACCTGTGACCATCATTGCACCGCCACCTAACGAAGTCCTTTGGAATGCGTTTTTGAAAAGGGTTGGATAATAAGGCTGAAGGCTACATTTGAAATAACAAAGTGGAGACCAGCGACCACTAAAAAAACGGAGCGATGCAAAAAACATACGCGTAGGAAAAATTTAATATGAATAAATTGCTTATCTGCTTTAGACATGCTGTCTTTTATTGTTTTGTAATTCCTG
>JAVHPR010000085.1:0-5721 GCA_036170695.1 Bacteroidia bacterium | reverse complement strand
TAGCTGAAACGTAAAAAATTATAATGGAACTCCGGGAATACTTATTTTATTGATACACCAATAATCATATTCATATTTTAACATGAAATTTCCAGTTCCTGAAAAAACTTTTTTCTCATCACTACCTTCTATAATACCGGTAAAGTTTATATCAAAATTTACATCCGCTGTATTTTCTGCTATTTTCAATGCTGTTATTTTAAACTGTTTTAATTTGAAGGAATCGAAGGCTTCCCGAAATACTTCCATTTGCTTTACAGCATCTTCTTGTTTTTTAATGCCGTTTTTAGAATAAATCTCGCTGGAAATCGGCATAAAGGAAGGATTCAGATTTATCTTTTTATTTAAAAGACCTTCTACAAATTCTTTACAATGGGTTTTAATGTCATGTTCATGATTAGGATGAAATTCTTCATAAATAAAATTATGTGTCATCCCTTCAATCATCATATCGTCTGTTTCTTCAAGGAATAATTCTTCTGTAATGAAACGGTACAATTCTCTGTCATCTACTTTGCAAATGGTATCTATACCAACTCCTTTTTGACCAAGCAGGTTTAAAATTCTTTTCAGTTCAAATTTTATTTCATCATTGGGAATTTCGTTTACAGGCTTATATGTTGGTTTCTCAACAAAATCATAAATCATTATTCTTTTACTTTTTGCATAAGAATCTTCAAACTGCTGTACCTGATCCAGCCACTGACCTTCCTGTTCGGGAGATAGTTTTGTTTCGGAGAAGGGGAAAAAACTTGTCCCCTGCTCTAATGAAAGTTTCATTTTTTTTATTTCATTCTCAATCCTGAGCTTGTTAAGTTCGTCTTCTTCGTTTTCCATGCAATTAATTTTTAGTGCGAATCAAGCGTTGAATTTAGTTTTGTACTTGTTGGTCATAGTGATCCTATCGAAGTATTTGGGCAAGCCACAGCACACCCTTCGACAGGCTCAGGGTGACAGTGCGCTGTGTTGTTTTATCCAGCCCTTGATTCGCATTATTAATAAAAATGACTTCTTTACTGTCCATACTGATTTTATGAAAAAAACAATGGATTATCTTTTATATTTTTATAACAATACTCAGCAGTAACATTCTCATCAATTGTCCACCATTGACCAGTATGCCGAAAATAAGCAAGGTTGTAACTGTTTTCATCAACAAACTCAAGGCGCGCAAATTTTTCTTCAAATTCATCAAGCGTTCTGTTTTCATACTCTGCTTTATATTTAGCGCATAGATAAAAAAAGCCTCTATAAAATTTACTATAAAAATCAATAATAAAATTTTCTTGCTTATTGGGTTTTACTTCAATAAACTTTTTTTTATACGCAGCTATTAAAGGCTCAAACATATCTGACAGGGCTTGTTTGTCTGCTTCAGCTATCGTTTTTTTAACAGGTGTAAAAACCCATACTTTTTTAGTTTTCATTTAATTTGTGCATTTTATCTAATTTATAGTTCATCAGGAAGTGCATAAACGGTATCTATATGATTTGAAGTGCTGTGCATTATATTAAGATAACGATTTATTTTTTCCTGATATTCAATTTTGTAATCAGGATGAAGTTTGGTATTAATCAGTGTAATCACTTTCTTTAATATCAAGGCAACTTTATAGTCGAACACGGTAAAGCAAGTGCCAAGCATTTTACTGGTTAAAGAAAATGGTATTTCGAGAATAAGCATCAATAAATCTGTCTCGGACTTTTTGTTTTTGCAAACCTTTGAAAACTCCATAACTCTTTTGTTGCAGGCAGTTAACATATTAGCTAATTGCAGTTCCTGCGAAAATCCTTTGTATGATTTACGCATTAATTTGTCTAAATCTGCTTTGGCTTCTTCAAATAATTCAGCTTCCGCTGATTGTTTATCAATATAGTTTACACGCAGAAATGCATTAAATTCTTTATGTTTCGAAGCAGCCTTTAAAACAAGTTTTTCTAATTCATTTCTTGAGAGTGAACCAATTTTACATTTTATTTGTTCTGTAATCGGATCCATATTTATTTTTCATTTTCGATGGATAAAATGTTTTCCAAAATTTTATTTAAGGCTTTATGAAATTCTTTTTTTGCAGGAGGTACACCAAAAAACATGTCGTCAATAGCTGCCATGTTATATTTTAGCATTTGTTTTATTAATTGCTTTGCCTTTTTTATAAAATCAGCCTCATCTTTACATTGGTATGACAATAAACCAAATTGCAATGTTAAATTATGATCAAAGCGTTCGGCTTCTATCATAATTGCTTCGTAGGTTTTATCAGATAAATCTCCTGTATCTATTGGCATTTTAAAAAATAATTTTTCTTTATTTCTTTTGTTTTTTTAATTCTTTATCAAAATCCGATTCAATCAATTTATCTTGAATAATACGGTACTTCTCATATTCGTTTTCAGCAAGGGCTATGGCAACTTCGTGTGAAACTTTGCCTTGGTGCTTCAAAATAGCTTCCTCGTTAAACTGTAAAAACGCATCTAATTTTAATATCCAATCTTTCATATACATTACTGCTCCTTTTCGGGCTTGGTTTTCAGCAAAATCAATATACATGGAAACAATTCGATTTAAGCCGTCAAGTTCTTTTTCGTTTAAGTAGTTTTTGGCAATTCCGACATCTGTTTTTCGGATGCTTCCTTTCGACGCATTTTTCCAGGAAGTTAAACCCATATTTTCTTTAGAACCGTCAACTCTTGCTGCAATTATTTCAGCGGCTGTATGCCCTGTTATTGCCCAATGCAGTTTGTTTTGAACCGTTGCAAAAAAATCTTTGGTAGTTTGGTTGTTTACAATGTAATCTGCACTGCATTGTGAATATATATCTGTGATTTTTTGATAAAACCGTCTTTCGCTCGAACGGATATCGCGGATACGCGCCAATTGCTCTTCGAAATAATCTTTACCAAAAATATTGTTTGGATTTTTGAGCCGTTCATCATCCATTGTAAACCCTTTGATGATGTATTCCTTTAATCTTTCTGTTGCCCAAATACGAAATGATGTTGCCTGACTGCTGTTTACGCGGTAGCCTACAGAAATGATAGCATCAAGATTGTAGTATTTAACTTTGGTTTCCTGCGTTTTTCCTTCTATAGCACCGTGTTGAGTGGTATGTTCCAAAATGGAACTAACCACATCTTCCTTCAACTCTCCTGTTTCAAAAATATTTTTCAGGTGCTTGGTAACTGCCGGACGCTGTACACCAAACAAATCAGCTATTTTTTGTTGGGTAAGCCATATCGTTTCGTTTTGCAAAAAGATTTCAACCTTTACCTTGCCATTGGGAGTGGTGTAAAGTAAAATTTCGTTAAATCCTTCTTTTGCCGGTATTTGTTTTTTAGCCATTGCTTAATTTACTTGCTTTTTTTATATTCGACTTTAGGCTCGGCAGCCATTTGCAATTCATGTTTTTCTTTTATATTTCCAACCTTTACCTGCCCATTCATTAGCATTGGCAATAACCAATCACGAAGTTCGGAAAGTTTTTGGTTTTGAAAAGCATTATTTATTATTGACTCATAAAAGTGCCCCACTTTTGAATTGTATGTTTTTAAAATGTTTGAATTCCTGCTTGGTAATAGTATAAATGATTCATCAACAATTTCTTTATTGATATGAGGTTGTTGCGCGCCAGACCTCATTGACATCAATCTCGGTATTTCATTTTGTAAATAAGGATATAAATAATAACATTTAACATCTCCCTTTTCTTTAATACCAACGACCGATTGATTAGCACAAGCATCGATCGCCAATATGCTTGGTCTAAGATGACGAGTTATTGACAACATAACACTTCCCTTTGGCAACAAGTCAGTAGCAGAGTTTTGAATAGCAACTTCGGTAATTTTTAATTCAGAATCAATAATTGGAAAGTTTGCAATCTCACCAGAATTTAACCAACTGATAGTGCCATTTACCCAATACTCTTTTACTTTTGTAGAAGGTGTTCCCCCTAAAGATGTATGTAATATTTCCTCAACTTTATTTACCTCCCAAGCTTCTGGAATTTCTTTCTTCAAATCTTCATCCCAAACCATTTTACCACCACTACTTTTGTACGGTTTCCCTTTAGCATCAGGGAAATTAAACTGCACAAACCAATAATCGTATAGCGTTTTTGCCATAGCTTCTAACTCAGCATTGATGCGGTTGTTGAGTTCTATTTTGGAATCTAATGAAGAAAGAATGGAAGCAATTTTTTGTTGGGTTGAAATATCTTTCCAAGGAATAATAATATTTCTCAAACTTCCAATTGGCAATTGTGGTTGGGCGCTACCGGATCCTTGGCTTATAACTTGACCTTTAAACAGGTCTGATCGTAAAAAAAGATACAAATAATAGGGGTGAATTTCTTTAATATTCGACCTTAAAATAATCATCCCTGAATTTATCCTAATATTCTCATAAGGTATATTATCACTGAAGTATGCAACATTCCCTACAGTACCTCTCGTTGTTAAAACTATATCACCACGTTGCAATTTCCCTTTTCGAAGCACTTCATCCTTTTGTTTTGAAATAAAATCCATTGAATTAAATTTAAAACCCGTAGTTGTAACATTGCTAGTACTTAAAAATAAACAATATTCCATATTGTAAAAATCTGATTTTGCAGGATAGTTAACTCCTCTATCTCCATCAATTATTTCAATTGGAGCTTCATTGCTTAGGCTCAACTTGAGCAAAAAATGCGTCTCTCAATTCAGTTTACTTAATATCAAAGGTAAAAAAGTAGAATTAGAAATAGAGGAATGATTGGAATATTGGTCGGTATGTTCGATTTAACAAATCGAAAAATATTATTGATTGTGGGGAAAATGCGGGGAAAGTTAGCCAATAAAAAACCGCAAGTTGCTTTAAAACAGCCACTTACGGTTTTTTTGTGAAGGGCGCACCCATTACCCTGTTGTTATTGCCATACAGCTTAACAAGCTGCATTAGCCCCCGAATAAATCCCCTTGTTTATCAAATACAATGGAATTTTGGCTACATCGAGAGCTTTAAGAAAATTTGGATTCGTACCTTTTTGGCTAAAATTTATAACCAAAGTCCATAGCCTTTCAACTTCTTGTTTTAAAGTGCTATTTTCACTCTTTACAGCCTCGTAAGCCTCATCTTTCCAAATCATTTGAGGTTGTGATGGTTTAACTATCTCCAAACTTCCTTTGCCATTAATTAGCCATTCGTTTACATTGAAGGTAGAAACAATTTTATTAATTGTACTTTTTCGAGGTTCGGTTAAACCTTTTTCAATTCTCGATACTGAGGCATTGGTAGAACCAATCCTTACAGCGAATTCTTCTTGAGTAAGATTAAGGTATTCCCTTAATTCCTTAACTCTCTGATTGATTGTTGTTTGCATTTTATTAACATTTTGTTGTTTATAATTAAATGAACTTTAGTTAGACATTAATTAAACTTTAATTACACTATTGCAATGTGAATTTATAACGTCTATTTGTAATATCACAAAAGTACAAATAAAACATACACAAAACAAAAAAAGTGCCAATGAGTTTTGACGGCCCACATTTTTCTAAAAAAGAAGGTGCATCATTTCCAACTGATGCGAAAACGATTAAGAAGCGCAAAAGGATATATAATAAAGCTAAAAAGAAATTTAGTGATTACCCATTACCGTCTAATCAAAATGTTAAAGAAAAAACTTATAGGTATATACGTTTAGAGCGCACATAGAAAAAATAAAATTATCTTTGCTA
>JAVHPR010000084.1:0-23689 GCA_036170695.1 Bacteroidia bacterium | reverse complement strand
TTACAAAACAATAAAAGACAGCATGTCTAAAGCAGATAAGCAATTAAAATTATTTCCGGTTTTACGATTAAACAACGTGCCAGACCAATCCTTTTACGCATGCCACCGGAAAGTTCAGAGGGCATCATATCAATTGATTTTATTAGCCCGACATTATCTAGTGCTTCTTCAACCAGTTGATCAACCTCTTTTTTTGTCATTTCTTTCAAATGCCTTCTTAAAGGGAATTCAAGGTTTTTCCTTACAGTCATAGAATCATATAATGCATTGCTCTGAAAAAGAAAACCAATTTTTTCCCTTATTTTATCAAGTTCATGCTTATCAATTTTTGAAATATCATTTCCAATTACTTTTATTGTCCCTGAATCAAAACGAACCAGACCTATAATGCACTTGATAAGCACTGATTTGCCGGAACCTGATTTGCCAAAAATTACAACATTTTCTCCTTTATTGAGGACAAGGTTAACATCCCTTAAAACAACATTACTCCCAAATGATTTTGACAAATGCGAAATTTCAATTTTGGGTGGTTCACTTTCAGTATTTACTATATTTTCATTTTCCATATAATCATCAATACTTGGTAAATGTATTAGTGATTTGCACTGCCATCAGGTCAATTACAAAAATCAGAAATGATGAAAGCACAACCGCCGAATTGGCTGATTTCCCAACACCTTCTGTCCCTTTTTCGGAATTATACCCCATATAACAACTAACCAACCCGATAGCAAATCCAAAAAAGAGTGATTTTATAAGAGAAGGGGCAATATCCAGAAAAACAAGTTTTTGGAACACCTGACTGAAGAACAAATTAATACTGATATTGCCTTTTATATTGGCAGCAATGTAGGATCCGAATAAAGAAAATGTATCTGCAAAAACCACTAAAATAGGAAGCATTAATGTGATTGCTGTTATTCTTGTGGCCGCAACAAATTTAAAAGGGTTGGTGCCTGAAGCCTCCATTGCATCAATTTGTTCTGTCACCTTCATCGATCCAAGTTCCGCCCCGATATTCGACCCGACTTTACCTGCACACATCAAGGCTGTTACTACAGGGCCAATCTCTCTCACTATGCTAACAGAAGCCATTGCCGGCAGCCATGCCCCGGCCCCAAATTCAACAAGCGTGGGCCGCGATTGAAGGGTAACCACCAAGCCCATTATAAATGCAGTAATACCCACTAAGGGTATAGATTTATAGCCCAGGTTATAGGATTGCCTGATTGTTTCTTTAAACTCAAACGGAGGAACAAAAATTTCTTTGAAAAAGAGGAAGGTGAACCTTGATATTTCCGCTATTTCAATAAGGAAATTTTGAAAAATAATTATAATATTCATTTAAAATTTCGCCTTGATATAATCTCTGAATCTTCGATTAGACGCGAAATTACCATGGAATTGAAGGCATATAAATGACGAATATCACGGGATATTGTAATCAATATCACCTACAAAGACGAGCAACTCGAAAATCATTGAAAAGAAGGCTAAATCAATGAAAAGGATCCATTATTAGCCAATGTATAGGAAAGAAGAAAAAGAAGGCTGAAATCACTTAAAAACATGTGAGTTTCATAAAAAATCAAGGCCATTGGCTAAGAAATTCAAAACTCCCTGTCATTCAATGAAAAACAAACACAAGCATTTATTTTGGATCGAACTAGCTAATCATCAACTCTCAACGCAAGCAAAGCAGCAATAATCATGGAGCACCCTCCAATCATTACCGCCACTATTTTGTTGTTATCAAGGAAATGTAGCATCACCCATCCGAAAAAAAGTGAAGCGATAATTTCGGGCAGCACAATAAAAAAGTTAAAAATGCCCATATAAATACCCATTTTTTCTTTCGGAATGTGCTTGGAAAGAATCGCATAAGGCATCGAAAGAATACTTGCCCAGGCAATTCCAATCCCGGTCATGGAAAGGAATAACATATATTTATCAGTAATAAACCAGACAGAAATTAAGCCAAGCCCTCCGGCTAAAAGGCAAATGCTGTGCGTAACTTTTGTCGTAAACTTTTCTGCCATTATAGGTATCGCGAAAGCAAATGCAAAAGTTATGATAGAGTAAAAACCGAAACACAGTCCGCCCCATTGAGCTGCTTCTTTGTATTCCGGACTACCTTCTACTAAATTCTGGAAAACCGTTTTAGTGATGGCAACGGGAAAATAAATCCACATAAAAAACAATCCGAGCCATGTAAAAACCTGAACAACAGCAAGTTGCCTCATCACTTTCGGCATGTTCTTTATGGCAGAAAATATTTCGGTGACAATGTTTCTAAAACCGCTTCCAGCCTTTTTCTTTTCTTTAAATTCCTCTAAATTCTCCGGTGGATACTCCTTGGTTGTAAAAATGGTATAAAGCACAGAGAGAAACAAAGCAAACGCCCCCACATAAAATGAAATTTTAATTGCAGTAGGAATCATCGATCCATCGGCAGAACCTGTCATGTGAAAAAAATGGGTAAGAATATAAGGGAGGGAAGAGGCGACTACCGCACCCAACCCAATAAAAACCGACTGCATTGCAAAACCTTTTGTACGCTGGTCGTTTGGAAGCATATCACCAACAAATGCACGAAATGGTTCCATGCTAATATTAATGGAAGAATCCAGTATCCATAACAATCCCGCCGCCATCCAGATAGTAGGGGAATTGGGCATTAAAATCAAACAAAAAGAAGCAATGAGGGCACCAATGAAAAAATAAGGCCTTCGCCTTCCGAATCGCCCCCATGTCCGGTCGCTCATATGTCCGATGATGGGTTGAATGATTAATCCGGTGAGAGGTGCAGCAAGCCATAGCATAGGGATTTGATCGGGTTTGGCACCCAAAAATTCATAAATGGCACTCATATTGGCCATCTGCAATCCCCATCCGAACTGAATACCAAAAAATCCGAAACTCATATTCCAGATTTGCCAAAAGCTTAACCGCGGTTTCTCCATAAAAATAATATTGTTTTAGAGGCTTTTAAATTTTATAAAAATATGATATTGCCTTCACCCTGACAGGGTTTAAAACCCTGTTAGGGTTATATTTAGATTTTATTACTCAATTTATTAAACTACTATACAAATTTTCTCTGCGAGGTCTCAAATTCCTTATTAGAGCTCTCCCCTGGCTAAAGATGGACTTATGAGAGATGATTATTTCTTCTTTATTTTATATCCGATTTGTGTCCGTAACGTCGGATTCTCTTTCTTTTCAAGTAGTTCATCCAGGTATTGAAAAACAAGTTCTATATTTTTGTCGTGATTATCCAACTTTCTTTTTATGTATTCAATCTCTAAACGTAATTCTGTATTACTTGTAAGTATTTCACGCATCTTAACAAAAACTTCTATGATACGTATGCTCATTTGTCTCGCTCTTCCACTCCTGAGCACATTGGCAATCTGCAATACACCGTGCTCAGTAAAGCAATATGGTTTGTAACGCAGTCCCATTTTATCCGAATTGGAGGTCACAAATTGTGACCTCCAATTGTTAAGTTCTATTTCAGTCATCTCAAACATAAAATGTTCAGGAAATATGTCAACATTACGCTTTACAGCTTGTTTCAGTACTTTTGTTTCTACTTCGTATAGTTCTGCAAGGTCTTTATCTAACATTACTTTTTGATTTCTGATGTAATAAATTTTATTCATTATTACATCATCGTGCACAACTATTGCTGTTTCTTTCTTTGCCATACGATTATTGAATTTCAAAAGTATCACAGTTTAAGATATATACAAATTAACTATGGTTTACCTCTAACAGGGTTTGAAACCCTCTCAGAGAGTGTTATATAAAAAATAACGAATTATATTAAACATCACTATTTCACCAACACCAAATAATCCCAAGGCTTCAACTCCAATGCTTGATTCTTCACGATGTTAATTTTTTTATTCGCAAACGCATCATTGTATGCTCCAGAAAAAGGGCTATCAAGCAGGGAGAACTTTTGCTTTTCTTTTGATAAATTTAATATCACAATCACCTCATTACCCTCTTTTTCTCTTCCGAAAGCATAAATGGCTTTGTCGTTGGATGTTTTTAGTTTTATCGTTTTCCCGCCATCTGCACCATGCAGCAATGCTTTATTATTTTTCTTCAATGAACAAAGGGTGGAATAGAAATTTTCCATCGGGTAATTTTTCCAGTCAATGGTGTCTTTGTCAAAAAATTTAAGTCTTTTGTTAAGAGCCGCCTCTTGACCGGTATAAATCAATGGCATACCATTTACAGTAAATGTCAATACAGCAAATGCTTTTACGGCATCTCCCATTCTTTCATATTCGCTTCCTTTCCATGAATTTTCATCGTGATTGGAAGTGAAATACATTCGGTAGGCATCAGGGGGAAAATTAGTTTTGTGTTTTTCAAAACATGAATCCATGTTTGCAAGAGATTTTTTTTCTGCATAAATTTCATTCATGATAAAATGCTGTTCCCAGCCGTAAGTCATATCAAAAGCATACGTATGAAGCTCCGGTTTTTCGGCTTCGGCAAGCATAAAAACAGGTTTGATTGTATCTAATTCCGCTCTTACTTCATTCCAAAAATCAGTTGGCACCATTTCCGCCACATCGCAGCGAAAACCATCCACATCGGCTTCTTTTACCCAGAATTTCATCGCCTCAATCATCGATTTCCTCATCTCCTTATTGTCATAATTAAAATCAATCACATCGGCCCAATCAGCAACAGGAGGTACAAAATTTCCAAGGGAATCTTTTGTGTAAAAATCCGGGTGCTCTATTGCCCATTTATTATCCCAGGCAGAATGATTTGCCACCCAATCTAAAATCACATACATTTTTTGTTCATGAATTTTTTTGACCAGACTTTTGAAATCTTCCATTGTTCCATGCTCTGGGTTTACCGCTGTATAATCTTTTACCGAATAATAGCTTCCCTCTCCCCCTTTACGGTTTTTTTCACCGATCGGGAAAATCGGCATCAGCCACAAAATATCAACGCCCATTTTTTTTAGTCGGGGCAATTGCTGTTCAAATTCCTTAAAAGTTCCACCCGGGCTATACTGCCGGATATTTGCCTCGTAAATAACCGCATTTTTGCTCCAGTCGAGGTGAGTCACTGGTTTTAATTCTACAGCAGGGTTTTCTTGCTCTGCACTTTTATTCGTGTTCCCGCAACCGGTAATAAATAAAGTCAGCACTGAAAAAAACAGCATTGGACAAATCGCCTTAATTAATTTTGTTTTCATTTTTTTTGATCGTTTTATTTGTTAAAATTTCAAATGAATTTCCATTCAATTCGACTGTAAGTATGTTTTTCGCCAGATCCCACTCTGCACCGAAGTTGCTTGTTAATTTTGTGTCAGCAAACCTGACCGGTATTTCAAATTCAACTTTCACCGCTTCAGCACTTTTATTGAATACCACGATGGTTATTTCATCAAAATAAGTTCTTGCATAAGCATAAAAATCACCCTTTACACTTAATGGTTCAAAATCACCAAAAACCATGCTCAACCTTTCTTTACGAAGTTTGCATAATTTCTCTAAGGTACTTTTTCCAGCCAATTCTTCAGGAGTCAATTTTGTGAATTTCATCATCCTGCGGTTGTCGGGGTCACCGGCGCCGGGCATCCCTATTTCATCGCCATAATAAATTACCGGCACTCCGGGTATGGTCATCATAAAAGCGGTCAGCGAAGCAAGCTTTTTATATCCAACCGGATTCTCATTTTTGATTTCTCTCGACCATCCCGCCGCCTTATCATCTTCATTAAATTTTAATGCGCCACTTGCCAGCGAAATAAATCGTGGTAAATCATGATTGCCCGTTATATTGCCCATTAGCGAATGATTGCCGTAATAATCAAAACTTGCCATCAGGGAATTGTTTAATTTTTCAAACGATTCATTATCCTCAGCAAAAACACTTCTTGCATCAAAATACAAATTGAAATCAAACTGAGCATCCTGTTCGCCTGAATTCACGTAACTTCCGATTAACTCACGACTTCCGAATGTTTCGCCAATCTGAAAAACAGGTGGGGCTATGGCTTTATCTGAAGGAGGATAAGCAGCTAATTTTTTAAGTTTTTTAGTTAATGTCCTCCAGAATTCTTCCGGAACATGCTTGGCGGCATCGTGCCGGAATCCATCCAGATTAAATTTCTTTATCCAATACAAAGCAGAGTCTGACATTGCATCCACCACCTCAGGTTTTGAATAGTCAATATCGGGTAAAAAGGTGTCAAACCAGGTTGTTAAACGGTACTCGTCCCACAAACGAATGTTTTTTCTTCCATCTGGTAAATCTATTTTTGTGAACCAATCAGGATGCGAATTATAGAGGGGATGCTCCTGATGAACATGGTTGGAAACATAATCCAAAAGCACCTTAATATTTTTTTTGTGTGCTTCATCTACCAGTTTCATAAAATCCTCATCGTTGCCAAACCGGGAATCAATTTGTGTTGATGAAATTGGCCAATACCCATGATAGCCCGAATATTTACGGTGAGGAGCAGGATATTCGCGGTATGCGATGAGTGGGTTTTGTACAATGGGCGAAATCCAAAGTGTATTTATGCCCAGATCAGAAAAATAATTTTCCTGTATTTTTTTTGTAATTCCTTTCAAGTCACCACCCTGATAATTTGCTTTAAAATCAACCTCCTTGTCTTTAACAGGATAATTGTTGGAAACATCTCCATCAGAAAACCGGTCGGGCATCAAAAAGTAGAGTATCATAGCGCGCAAATCGTGTTGGCCCATGGACGAAGCATTTTTCAAAACTTCACCATTTTGCAAAGGAATTAGCAAATCGTTACTAGCACCATATTTATTGGAGGCATAAACCCTGATGAAGGAGCGGGAGCCATTTTTTGCCTCAATCGGAATTTTTATCTCCAGTTTTTTCTCATTTTTTCCGTAAGAAGCCCCGTTGTTGCCGCATTCTGAAACGAAATTTCCATCCAGCAGGTAATTTTCCCAGAAAACAAAATATTCAGTTTCTCCTAAATCATTTCCAATCCCTCCCTTAACCCCTTCCTCACTATTGATTGGGGCGGACATAGAACTATTTTTCGATTTAGACTCAAGTCCAATAAAAATAGAGCCACTATCAGTCAATGGATTAGATGAAATGGAAAAAAGTTGAGGAGCCAATGCAGCATTTTGTCCTGAAACTTTTAATATTGAATTGTATCCGCCTGATCCATTGCTTGAAGAATCGTGATTATTAGGGTCTATCATCCATTTTCCGTTAGCAACTACCTGATATTGATACTTGCCCTTGTCTAAAATTAAATCGGTTGTCCAGGCTCCATTTTCATTTCTAAGTTTTGTATTTTTAGGTGACCAGTTATTAAATTCGCCGGCAAGCTGGACACTGTCAAAGTTCCCCCGGCTTTCAAAACGGAAATGGAAATTTACTTTCCGTGATTTTTTTAACAGTAAAGAATGGGGAGAATTTTCAATCCAGATTTTTAGCTCAATCAATTCAGGAATACTTTTTCCTTTATCATCCAGCAACACTACTTTTTTATTTTCTGATAATTCAGCGGAAAGGAACTTTACGGAAACGGAATCAATTTTATTTACATCCTTAAAAAAATCGTCCAATAAAACTTTGGTTTGTTCGGGTTGAAGATTGATAACACTCGCTATTCCTGATATCTCTGCATGTTGAGGAAAATGATTTTCCTGTTTTTTTTCAGTACAGGAATTGAAAAATAACAGGGCGCAAAAGAGTAGAAAGCATTGGAAGTGAGCACATTGTTTTTGTGTGCTGATTAATGCTAACCTGTAACAAATGGCCATGGATGAGCTGTGAAGAATAACTCCGCCTTTTAAGGCGGAGACAGGGGAAGCTATGGCTCCTTTGGCTTTAGCCATGACTTTTAAAATTATATTTTCTGATGAACTGTTCGTATTCAAGCATGAATGTTTCTTTTTTATGATGTTCTTCCTGATTATCAATATATGCACGAACCTTGTCAATTACAGATTCGCTTACTGATACTGCAAAATACTCATCTGCCCATTCAAACTTTGGTTGAATCATTTTCTCTTGATTTATCCACCTGGTGGATTCTCCTTTTAAAAGTTGCAATGTTTTAGCAATACTTAAGTCCGCATTTAGTCCAAACAAACAATGCAAATGGTCAGAACCTCCATTCAACTTCTCAATAAAAATTTGTTTTTTGTGCGCATTTTCCTTGATATGAGCTATCATCTCCTGCTTGATTACTTTTGTTAGAAAAGGATAGTGGCTTTTGGTGCCCAAAACGGCATGAATCATTACTTTTACAAAAGACATATTGGTGTATTTTTTCAAGGCTAAAGCCAAATATTGTTAGCACTTATTTCCTCCGCCTTAAAAGGCGGAGTTACAGCATTGTTTACTCTTTTCTACTTTCTTGGCAAGTGTTCAAATTATCAGTGTTTAAAACTGAAACCTTTTTCAATCCCATTCCACTATCATTTTGTCTGCAGAATGTTCAAATTCTACCGTTTTCAAATTTTTAACAGTCATTGACTCCTGGGTTTCTATTTGGAAATAACCAAATTTAGGGGAATGCTCAAGGAAATTGACATGTTCGGTTTTTACTTTAATTTTTTTTCCATTGCGGGAAATTTCATGTATTGCAATCCCGTTTCCGTGGAAAATCAATTTCACCCTCTTAAAATGGGAATCAATTTTACCCTCGGCTTTGTCAAAAATTATTTTGTTGTCAAGTTGTTGATAAGAAATCTTTCTTTTGTAATAAAATCCTTTTTGGTATTTGAAAGAAATTCCATCATCTTCAAAATATTCAAACATCCCGTCCGCTCCAGGGTAAAAGTGAACAAATAATACATCTTTTGGTTTTTCTTTCAAATGAAGAACGTCGGATTGCATCGGGATAATGCTACCCGCTTTTACAAATATGGGTAGCTTCTCTTTTTTCGCCTCCAGAAAAATTTCCTGTTTCCCTTCATAACAGCTATCAGTAAAGAAATCATACCATTTTCCTTCCGGCAAATATATTTTGGCGATTTCCTTTAGACTTGTCATGGGTGCAACTAACAGTGAATTACCAAACAAATATTGGTTCTGAAAACTGTCGTCATAAATTTTATCATCGTTCGCAAAGTCAATCGCAAGGGAACGCTGCACCGGCAGGCCATTTTGAGATGCTTCAAAAAAAGCAGCATAAATATAAGGCATCAGGCAGTAGCGAAGTTTTATGTAGTTGCGGGCAATATCTTCCACCTCTTCACCAAAAGACCATGGCTCAGCATCACGGGTATTCACCATTGAATGCGCTCTGAAAAGCGGTGAAAATGCTCCCACAGCAATCCATCTTGCATAAAGTTCAGGAGTGGCATCTCCGGCAAATCCGCCAACATCGCAGCCACAAAAAGGGACTCCAGCCAAACCCATGCTATTCAGCAACCTCACTCCTGAAAGCAGATGTTCATCACTCGAAACATTGTCGCCGGTCCACACGGCGGAATAACGCTGAACACCGCTATAACCAGCTCTGGTAAGCGAAAAAGGACGATTGCCCTTCAGGTGCTTTTTTGCCCCTTCATAAGTGGCGCGAGCCATCTGCATCCCATAAACATTTTTCGCTTCTTTATGCGTTGTTTTTTCGCCTTCGTTAAAAAATTCAATCATGTCAGGAATGTGCTTCCCAAAAGCGGTAGGCTCATTCATATCATTCCAGAATCCTTCAATGCCAATACTTGAAAGAGTTTTCACTTTTTCTCCCCACCAAAGCCTTGTTTTTTCATTGGTAAAATCAGGAAAGCAGCTCCAGCCGGGCCAGACCTGCCCTACATATTCATCCCCATTTGGGAATGTTACAAAATGTTTTTGTTTTGTTCCTTCCTCGTAAATGTTATACCCTTTCTCTCTTTTAACACCCGGATCAAGGATAACGATCAAGTTAAATCCTTTGTCTTTAAGGTCAGCAACAAGTTTTTTCGGATCTGAGAAACGGGATGGATGCCAGGAGAAAACCTTGTAATCATCCATATAATGGATGTCAAGATAAATGCTATCGCATGGAATGTTTTTTTCTCTGAATGTCTGTGCAAGGGTTAATACTTCTGCATCAGGATAATAGCTGTAACGGCATTGTTGGAAACCCAATGACCACAATGGAGGCAGCTCCATCCTTCCGGTAAGCCAGGTATAAGAGCTGATGATATCCGCAACTTTTTCGTGATGTATAAAATAATAATTCATTGGTCCGTCATCGGCTGAAAAAGAAGAGAATCTTTCATTGGCGGATGCGAAATCAAAGTCGGTTTTACGGGTATTGTCAAGGAAGAGTCCGTAAGCCGCATTTTTAAGGATACCAATAAAAAAGGGAGTTGAAAGATAAAGTGGATCGAAATCTATTGAATAAGCCCATTTATCAGTGTTCCAGTTAGAAAAACGCGAACCTCTTCTATTCAGACTCCCATTTTTCTCCCCAAGGCCGATAAATTTTTCATCGGGCTGCAATTTTTTGTACGTGGTTACTTCATTTCCGATCCAGGATGTGCCAAACGAATCATCTTCATTAAGAAGTGTTCCCTCTCCTGAATTATCATTCGCAGATAGGGAATAAAATGATAATCGGACAGGATTTTTTTTAATTACCAGCCTGAGCGCTTTCGTTGAAATTTCAATTTTCTCCTTGCTCTCCGCTATCTTATATTTTGTTTCTGCCGGTTTTTGAATAACTGCATAGGAATGAATCCTGAAAGTTTCTTTCTCAGCCTGTTTAGGCGATTTCTCAGAAGACTTTTTATTAATATTTATTTGAAAAATGTGTTCAGAAAAAATATTTATTTCTGCTGTGGCGTTTTCTGCTGTAATAAGGATACCATTTTCAGTTTTTTTCAACAACCTGAAATTACCAATGCTTTCGTTGAGATGCGACATTATATAAATAAAAATTTAATTGATTCAAATAAAGAGTTAATTTATGATATTGTGAGGTCGTCATCCTGAGCTTGTCGAAGGGTGCGATGGTTTCTCTGTATGTGATTTTGAAAGTTCAGGAAGCAATTCCCACTTACCTTCTATCAAAGCTCTTTTCTTAGCTCTTGACCATCCTTTTATTTTCTTCTCAAATGCTATAGCTGAATTCGGACCAGAAAAAATTTGTGAAAACACAAACTTTAATGGCCTTCTTGTATAAGTGTAACAATTCCTGTTAATTCCAGTAGAATGTTCCTGAAATCTTTTTTCAGCATCATTACTTACGCCAATGTAATATGAATTGTCAGAACATTCAAGCATATAAACATACATTGTCTTCATATCAATTCTTTGTTAATGCCCTCCCAAACCCTTCGACAAGCTCAGGGTGACGGCACACACTACAATTTATTAAACTCTTGATTCGTATTACAAACTACCTTGTTTTTTTCGCTTATAGGATATAATTCAGATGAAAATCCACTAATCCATTAATGGGTTGTTTAATAACTTTACCAATATCAATGCCCATTTTAGCAGCGACTTCTCTTAAAATATCTTCAAAATAAAAGCCCACGGAACCTACAAAATTCGTTTTCACCTCTTTATAATTAGGAAAACAGTAGATGTGGTTTTCCATAAAATCTGCCATTCCCAATTCGACAGCTTTCCTCACAAATTCTTCATCTTTGTGTTTAACCATTACTCTGAAGAAAGATGCCAGGTAAACATTTGCATTCGGTTTGCAATATACATTATCAAAAATCACTTCTTTATCCAGCTTATATTCATTTTTAAGTGTATCGTGAATTTTTTCCGGCAACTGCTTGTATAAGAATTTTTTTAGTAGCATTTTCCCATAATAGCTACCACTTCCTTCATCACCTAGAATATAGGCGAGAGCCGGAATTTCTTCACGAACCTTTTTCCCATCAAAAAAACACGAATTGGATCCTGTACCCAAAATACCGGCAATACATGGTTCGCCGGTGTATACCGAGTATGCTGAAGCCAAGAGATCATGATCGACCAGGATTTCAGCATTTGGAAATGTTTTTTGTAATCCGCTTTTTACAATTTCATTTCTTTCAGGGCTAGAACATCCGGCACCATAAAAAAATATTTTGTCGATTTTATCTGAAAGGTGCACGAAAATATTTTGTCGCAATAGCTCGTCCACAATGAATTTTTCATCATGAAAAAAAGGGTTGAACCCAATTGTGGAAAAATTTTCAGGTTTGTTGTCGCCATTCACCAAAACCCAATCTGCTTTGGTGGAACCGCTGTCTGTTATCAGTATCATATAAAAATTGTTTGTTATTTTTGTTTCATCACCCCATCTTTCTGTCATCCCGAGCTTTTTGCGAGGGATCTTGTTTTTTATTAAGATATTGCCCACGATTAAAAAGATCCTTCTTGGCAAAAGCCAATCAGGATGACATGCGATGTTAAGCTATTATTCCATTATTATCACTTCTCCCTTTTTCATAGTATTTCCGGCAATAAAAGAAAAATAATATATTCCATTCGACATTTTCGTACCAGAATCATTTGCTCCATCCCACACCAAAGAGTGGTTTCCTATTGTAAAATTCTGATTGGCAAGAGTCCTGATTTTATTACCCAACACATCATAAATATCAATCGAAACAGTTTCAGATTTATTTAATGTAAACCTTATTTCAGTTTGATCCCGGAACGGGTTCGGATATAAAGAAAAAGACAAACGGGCGTCCTCTTTATTTAAAACATTTGTGGGAATACTTAAGTCAGGAACAGGAAGTTTTACGTCGGTATATAATCTGAATTTTCCTGGCGTTAAGGCCACTGTCATCTGAGTATTGGTAACATCCAAGGTATCACCCGAAAAATATTCATACCACGCTCCGGTGTGCTGAAAACCAGTATAAACACTCTGGTCGGCCACATCAAAATTTCCGAAAATGCATGCATTCATCGTGGGATCGTTGATATAAATCTGTTTTTGAAGTCCCCATGCCGAAACATCAAAATTAGAAGTTCGGAATGCCGGATAATTTGTTTTAAGCTTAATTAAGGCAGCATATGTTTTGAAAAGGCGCAAGCGCTCAGGAACAGCTGTATAATAGTTCCATTTTATTGGTTTCGGACAAGTACGGCAAGCATAATCTATAGAATAATCGTATCCGAGTTCTCCGAATTGCCATAGCATTTTTGGTCCGGGAATAGTGAAGAAAAATGCAGCTCCCTGAGCCATTCTTTCCAATGCTGTTGAAAGATCTTTAGTAGAATACCCTCCATATTCATTTCCCCAGTTAAGGTTGTTATACATCAGTCTTTCCTCATCGTGACTTTCCATGAAGCCAACCAGGTTATGATAGGACCAACCTCTTTCTTTATGCGAAACATACCATTCAAAATCAGAATCGCTCTGAAACCCCATGGTGGCCTGATTATATTGGTGAGTTGCTTTTCCCCATAACATAGCACCAAAACCTGCAAGTTCTGTTTCTTCTGAATTATCGGCAAAATGCTCTAAAATCCCATAAGTTCCCGGAGCCACTGCCCACTGATGAGAGAGCATTCTTTTGATGTTATATACTCTGGAAGCATCATATTGCGACCATAATCCAACATCATTCCCTGAGTTAAACTGGGTAAATCCTTTTGCTAAATCGAAACGAAAACCATCCACTTTATATTCGCTCGTCCAGAAACCAAGGACACTGTCAATAAAACTTCGTGTATACGGGCTATCGTGATTAAAATCAATACCCACATTAAATGGATGAGTTGGAGCCACGTTAAACCAGGGATTCTGAGAGGTTACCTGACCAAGCCCCTTGTCGTAATACAATCTCACATAAGGAAAATTTCCAAACGCATGGTTGAAAACGATATCTAGAATAACTGCAATTCCATTAGCATGACAGGAGTCAATAAACTGCTGCAACGTTTTTTTAGGCCCATAATATTTGTCAGGAGCAATCCAAAATGCCGATCCATAGCCCCAGTTTTGATTTCCATCAAACTCCATCACCGGCATCAGTTCAATAGCATTAACCCCAAGTCTTTTGAAATATGAAATGGTATCCTTGAGTGTAATAAAATCATGGCGCATCAGAAAATCGCGTACGAGCAATTCATAAATTACGAGATCACTGTTACCCGGACGCTGGAAATTTGTTGTATTCCATTGATAGGATTGTTGCGCAGTTTGAAATACCGACACATATTCCGTGGTTTTGGTTTGGGGATAAGGAATTAAATTCGGGTAGGTTACGGGGTTTATGGCGGCATCGTTCCAGGGATCCAGCAATTTTTCAGTCCATACGTCGGCAATTCTTACTTTTGAATCCACAAGGTATTGGTAGCGGTACTCCTGACCCGGGTTTAATCCGTTCAACTGAATCCAATAGCGTTCTCCATCCGTGGTTTTATTCATCAGGTAATCAGGATCCAATTGCCAGTTGTTAAAATCGCCAATTAAATAAACAAAGCTTTTCATAGGGGCGAGAAGTTGTAAAACTACCGTAGAATCATTGATATAATTTATTCCGTCTTTTATTCCGGAAGGTGAATTTTGAATGGATGCAGGCGGCTTAACAATGTAATAAATTGAATCATTAACAGTATTGCTACCGCTTTGCCCCTGTACCTTCAGCCAGAATTTCCCGTTTTGGGCTGCTGTAATAGTTGCACCAACAGAATCGCCATTGACTTGCCCGATAAGTGTTCCGTTATGAAACAAATTAAGAACCCCGGTTTGAGTTGCTTTTGCTTTTGCCTGAAACTGATCCCCGATAGCAACTATTTTTACAGGTTCCATCGGTGCAATAAATCGGGCATCATATCCCGAATGAAAAACCGGAATAAGGATATCAGATCCATCTGCATTTGTTCCTGCCAGGGTTCCTGCCGTGTTGCGAAAAACAAACGCGAGTTCCCGAACGGTCTCAATAGTAGTATTGATTCCATAAAAATCGCTGATATGAATTTTAAACTTATGCTTATTATTTCCAAGCGGAGTCATCATAATGATTGTATCACTACCTGAATTCCACAATGAAATCTGGTGCTGCCAGTCAGAAAGATCGCCACTTTTATTCGAAATTATTCCGGTATGGGCAAATATCGGAGAAACACCGATTAAAGCCCCATTTCCCTGTGTGGCATCAAAAATAATAGTAATAGAATCTCCCGTTGAAGGAAATTGCGGGGTATAAGTAACTACTTGTGAAAAAACAGAAAATGATGCTACAATTTGTAAAACAATAACTATCAGAACGGTTCGTAGAAAATTGAAAATCGCAGCATTTTTTTTCATTGAATAATTATTTATTTTATGTGACTCAACTTTCTTGCTGAACTACCATTTTCACCTTTTATTGTGCAGAAATAAATGCCCGTGGCTACCATTTCTCCATTCGAATTTGTCCCATCCCAAATCACCATATTTTTTCCCGATGCGCTTTGCCCTGAAAATAAATTAGCAACAGTATTTCCGAGTATATCTGTAATTTTTATATCAAGTTTTTTTTCATCAGATAAAAGCATGTATTCAATTCTTACAGATGAAGAAGAGGGATTTGGGTATGTATTTATTATTATTTCAGGATCATTACTTTCAATTCCGGCAGGTACTTTGTAAAAACTAACCGGGGATGTTACCCATGTACCCAATGGATCACTCTGAACAACTTTAGGGTCAGGGGTATCCATATCAATGATAAAAATATCATTGCATGAGCTGTCTCTCCCAATAATAGAACCATCAAAATTTCTGAATACAATTCCCATTACATAGCCCTTGTATCCGGGAGGAAGGGGGCTGGAAGTAACATTACTTACCGGTTCAATCGCAGAACTTACATCAGGGCTGCTGAAATAATTTTCCATGGTATTCATTTCAAGTGACCATATACCGTTTCCATCATTATTCATCTGTCCCACACCATCATCCAAAGGGCTGCTACCCCAGTTACCAACAACATGCTGCCAAACTAATGAATGGAGAGGAATTATTTGCGACAGGCAAAAGATTTTATTTGCATTTGCATCCGAAGGATTAGCTGGATCGTTGGAGCACAAACCTGAGTGCATATATACTTTTGTGACCGGTGACGGCCCACCGCTTCCATCTGCATTCAGATTGCAGGGAGTAAAGGCGAATTTTTTAGTATCCAAAAATATTTTCATGTAAGTATTCTGGCTTTTAGAAATAGTAGACAGCAACAGAAAAGCCGCTGTGAGTGTAAGAAAAATTCTTTTCATATTACATTGATTCTTTTAGTTAATAATTATTTTTTTATATCCCCTTTTACCATTGATTTTCACTTCTGCAAAATAAACGCCGCGTGTAAAATTAGTTAAATCTAAACTATATTCCGAAAGATTTGTGCGCTCCGAAAAAACTTTCTCTCCCAAAACATCATAAACAATGATTTCCAGCGAGTTGATTATTGACTCTACTGAGAATACAAATGTGAAATTCCCTTTTCCAGGGTTTGGATAAACATCAAAATTGAAATTATTTTCTCCGGATTCATCAATTCCTACAATCGAAACAGTTTGCGTTGCAGTATCTGACCCGCAACTGTTCGACACCACCAGTATTACATTATAGGTGGCGGCAAGAGTATAAGTATAGCTCGGACTTGCATCTGTGCTGTCATGAATAAAACTTGTTCCGAAAAAATGCCAGTAAAAATGGGCATCATTTTGTGAGCTGCTTGTAAAATTTATTGTTAATCCATTGGCAACATAACTAAAACTTGCCACGGGGGGATTTTCGGAAGTCAGGGTAACAACGTCAAACCCTGAACATCCTGTAGCATTAGTAACGGTAACAGTATAAGTCCCCGCAGTATTAGTTGAAATCGACTGGGCAGTATTGCCTGTTGACCAATAATATGAGCTGAATCCGCTACCGGCATTCAGCAAAACACTGTTTCCACTACAAAAGGTTCGGTCAGCACCAATGTCAACAAATGGTAATCCCGAAGTACTAATATTAATGGTATCCTTTGTGGCACAACCGTAATTATCAGTAACTTTTAAAGTATAAATTCCAGAATTTGATACCATCAAAGTTGTATTGAAGGAATTATCCGACCATAAAATGGAAGATATTCCCAAACCTTTCCAAACTGCGCTTACTCCGGCAAAACTATTAGTTGGTGGACTTACTTTTGTATTCATCCAAATATCATTTCCCGAATTATCTTTGCCGGTTTTTGTTCCGTCCTCATTACGGAACGTCATAAAAATTCCATTGAGAGCGCTATCTGCAGGATAGCCAAAATAGCTTTGCGGTTTAATGGTAATCTGCCATAAATCAGTTCCGATATTTTTCATCCTGCCGAGGTTGTTGTCTAAGCCCCAGTTTCCGGTAACAAATTGCCAGCCGCCCTGGTTATGTAACTCGGCGCCGGAGTGCATATACACCTTTGTTGCACCGATCAGCTGGGTCTGTCCCTGAGCTGCGTTATATTGAATAACTATTGAATCTCCCAATGGGGAAACCACTACTCCCGCGTCAAGTAAAATTGTACCCAAACCACAAATAACAGTGTCATCACCCAGAAATATCTGGGAGTGTGGTATCCCGGAGGAAGAGGAAATTGAAATTGTGTCTTTAGAATTGCATCCGTTGGATGTTGTTGCTGAAACTCTGTAAGTTCCGGCAGTATTCACTGAATAATTTTGATTACCAGCGCTACCGTTCCATGAATAACTATTGAACCCTGAACCGGCGTGCAAATTAAAAGGGAAGGATGATGAACAGATTGTAGTATCATTTCCTAAATGTATTGTTGGCGATACATATACATGCACAGTGTCTTTTGCCACACAGTTATTCGTATCCGTAACAATTACCGAATAAGTACCGGGTGTATTTACAGAAATACCTGGAGTATGCACCCCTGTTGACCATAGAATTGAAAAAATTGCATCTTTTTTCCAGGTCGCAGAAACCCCATTGAATGTATTTGTGGGAGGATTTGTTTTGGTATCCATCCAAATGTCATTTCCGGAGTTGTCTTTCCCAATTTTTGTTCCGTCAAAATTTCTGAAAACCATAAAAACCCCATTAAGAGTACTATCAGCTGGATAGCCAAAATAACTTTGCGGTTCGATGGTAATCCGCCATAAATTTGTGCCGATATTTTTCATCAGCCCCATATTGTCATCTGCGCCCCAGTTTCCTTTTGTATACTGCCATCCGCCTAAGGTGTGTAGTTCAGCGCCTGAATGCATATATACTTTATTTTCACCCACTAAAGTTGTTTGACCCTGTGTGGCGTTGTAGGTAATTACCAGAGAATCTTTAAAATACTGAAGGTTGATTCCAAGGCTCACACTTTGTCCATTGCATAAGTAGGTGTCGTTCCCAATATTAACACTGCACTGGGCATCTGTTTTTACATGATAAAAGATAATACAAAAGAGCAGCAACAGTAATTTTTTTTTCATAAATGTTTTCATTTTTTCAATTAATAAATCAAAAATACAATAAAATTAGTTAATCGGCATCAAGCATTTAAATGGAGAGTACTACAAATTTCCTTAATTATTTTAAACCTCTACCCTGCGTCTCTCCTTGAAAAAGGAGAGGGGTACAACCAACTAGCCCCGTTGGGTCAAGGCCCCTCTCCTTTTTCAAGGAGAGGTGGTGGGCATGAGGTCTTGAAGATTCATTGCAAAAAAAGTTCAATTCGATTATTTTCCTAAAACAAAAAAAACAATGTTATCTTTGGATTTTAAAATTAAAATTTAACATTGAATCTTTTATTTGGTACATGAAAAAATTCAGACCTGAATTTTGCGAATGGTTAATCCGCAAAACCGGATACCGAAAACGTGTTGACCGTCAACCAAAGGGTATCTCCATTTTACATTCCATTTTTTTCTGCCTTGTTTTTACACTTGTTTCCATCCCTGGTTTTGCTCAAAAAGCCTCTATCTCCGGTACTGTAACTGATAAAGATAAACAACCGCTTATCGGAGCTATAATAAAATTAGAAAACACAACCATAGGAACAGCTATTGACATCAATGGAAACTTTAAACTGGAAAATCTTGATACCGGAAAAATTACTGTTGTTATTTCATACATCGGTTTTGTTTCACAGAAAAAAAGTTTTAACCTGTCAGGCAACCAAAACGAAATGTTAAATGTGATTTTAAAAGAAGACGCTTTATTACTTCAGGAAGTGGTTATTGTTGGTTACGGAAATTCCAAAAGACGGGATGTTACCGGCTCCATTGTTACGATTAAATCGGATGAAATAAAAAGTATTCCAATGCCGAGTTTTGAACAAGCAATGCAAGGGAAAGCAGCGGGAGTGCAGATTACATCTGCAAATGGCATGGCAGGAGCACCCGTAAAAGTAAATATAAGAGGAACAAATTCAATAACTGCCGGTAGTGAACCACTCTATGTTATTGACGGAATACCCATGACCACGGGCGATTTTAGTGGTGGAAATCTTGGTTCCCGTACCAGCGCTCTTGCCGATTTGAATCCAAATGATATTGAGTCAATTGAAGTAATGAAAGATGCCTCAGCAGCAGCAATTTACGGTTCGCGGGGAGCAAACGGAGTGGTAATCATAACCACAAAAAAAGGAAAATCAGGAAAAACAAAATTTGATTTTGATTATTCTTACGGAATATTATCTGAAACAAACCGCCTTAAACTTTTGTCAGCCGCCGAACAACTCTCCATACGCGACAGAGCTGCAGACGAAGCTGGCGTTAGCCGCGATGCCCCATCAACTGTAATTTATTATACCGGGCTAACCCGAAGGCAGGGCGACTCAATAGCTGCATTAGGTGGCGCCAAATGGATGGATGGCGTAATGAGACGAGGCACTTTAGAACAGGCGAACATTTCGGGTTCAGGAGGAAATGAAAAAACAACATTTTACATTGGTGGCTCTTATCGTGATGAAAAAAGTTTTCTGGTGGGGAACCGTTACCAACGTATCAGTTCCAGGATTAACCTGGATAACCAGGCTACTGAAAAAGTTAAAATTGGAACAAATATTAATCTCACTTATTCTATTAATAATCGTGTACCTATCGGCGATGCAGGCGGCTTGGGCGCTGCTCAGCAAATACCTGACTATGTGCCCATATATAATACTGACGGGACTTTTTACAACCCCAATAATAACCCCGTTTGGGAACTAAAAAATCACACCTTTACGGCTGATGTATTCCGCAGCATCGCTGGAATTTATGCCGATTACGAAATTATCAAAGACCTCAACTTCCGTTCTGAATTTTCGATTGACAATCTGAACCAGATCGAAAGCGAATTCAAATTCAGAAACACCCAGGATACGGGCAGCGTTTCGGATGCATGGGACAGGCGCACCAATGTTTTTAACTGGAACACGAACAATTATTTCACCTACGCCAAAAAAATTAACGAACAACACGATTTTACTTTTACGCTGGGGGGCACTTTACAGCATTCGTATAGCAAAGGAGTAGGTTTGCACGGATGGGGCTTTAGCAACGATTATTTTCAGAATCCCGGGATTGCTCCATCAGCAAACCAATCGGGATATGGTTTTGAAAGCGGTTCTGCCTTTGATGGATATTTTGCAAGGGTAAACTATAAGTTAAGAGAGAAATACCTCGCCTCAGTGAGTATCCGCAGAGACGGCTCTTCCCGTTTCGGCGAAAACAACCGTTATGGATGGTTTCCCGCCTTTTCTGCCGGTTGGATTGTATCAGACGAAAAATTTATGGAAAAATATTCTTTTATCTCCTTCCTTAAACTTCGCTCAAGCTATGGATTAACCGGAAATGCCAATATCGGCGACTTCGCCCACTTAGGATATTTTGTTTCTACAGGTGGGTATAACGGAAATCCGGCATTAGTACCTTCTACCCTTGCGAACCCTGATTTACGCTGGGAAAAATCAGCCCAGCTGGATATAAATCTTGATATCTCTTTTTTAAAAAACAGGATTTCATTTAGTGCTTCCTATTACGATAAACGAAGCAAGGATTTGTTGCTCTATGTGGCTGTGCCTACTTCATCGGGATACGGATCGGTACTTCAAAATGTTGGAAGCCTGAAAAACAGCGGGGAAGAATTTACGCTGAGCACAAAAAATCTGGTTGGGAAAATTACATGGAATACCGATTTTAATATCGCGTTTAACCGCAACACAGTTCTTGACGTTTCGGGGCTCGATCCCGATGCTTTTGAAAGCGGAGAACCTGGCGAAGGTCGTGTGCTGGAAGGACACCCTGTAGGGCAATCCTATCTTGTTCCATTTGCAGGTGTTCAACAGACGGACGGACAGCTGCCGCTGTATAATACTGATGGAAGCGCAAAACTGGACGGTAGCGGAAACCAGATGTATTCTACTGTAAAAGCCGGAACTGAGCTGTTTTACGATCAAAATGGCAACCTGATGACCTATCAGAATCCAACAGGAAATTTTTACCAGGACAACAGAAGAGCGATGGGCAAACCATTACCTGATTTCATTGGGGGGATAACCAATAAATTTTCCTATAGGGAATTTGATTTTAGCTTCCTGTTTATTTGTTCATGGGGAAACACTATTTATGATGATCCGGCAAAAAATCAAATCGGAAGATGGGAAAGTCAGGCGCAGCGCCCCGAAATTTTAGATGCCTGGACAGTTGAAAATCAGAGCAATACAACACCATCGCTAAATTCATATACTGTTTCAGTAAACTCAAGCAGGTTTTTATACGATGCATCTTTCATCCGTTTACGTGCAGTTACCTTGGGTTATAACCTTCCGGAAAAATGGACAAAAAAAATACATTTGGAACAAATGAGAATTTTCCTTAATGCTACCAATTTATGGACCTGGACAAAATATCCGGGATGGGATCCTGAAGTATTGCGTAATGTTAATCCAAACAGTCAGCAGGGAAATATTTCATTCAGTGGACCATCGTACCAAACGCCACAGGCGAAAATGATAATGGCGGGAATAAAAATCGGGTTTTAAAAGATGCCAATAAATAGTAGAATAAATACAATTCATGTGAGGGTCACCCAGAGCCTGTCGAAGGGGGTGGGCAGTCCATCGCACACCCTTCGATGCTTCGACAAAAGCTCAGCACAGGCTGAACTCAGGATGACAGCACACCTTTTTCTTTCAAGCACATTTACAGCAAACAGACAACATTTAATACCATGAAAAACCGCATTTTTTTTCTTCTTTTGTTAGTAATTTTTGCAAGTCCTTCCTGCAAAAAATCACTGGACATCAAACCGAAACAAATTTTGCTCAATGATTTTGCTATCACCACTGTAAGGGATTTGGAAGCAGTAGCAGCCGGGATGTACGATGGCTTGCAGTCGGGCAATGTAATGGGGGGCAATCAGGTTGTATTTTCAGAGTTGCTTGCCGAGGAAACACAGGTACAGCAATCCATTTTATCTAATTTCGGAACAAGAGAAATTTACGAACAGAAAACGACGGTACAAATAGGCATGTTACGCGGCATGTGGGCCGAAAGTTATTCTGTAATTAATCGCGCCAACAATGTAATTGCGACTATCGAGAGCGGAAAATTATCCGGACAGGATTTTGATGCGGTTAAAAACAAATTGAAGGGCGAAGCTTATTTTATCCGCGGTATCGTACATTTCCAACTTTGCAGATTATGGGCCACCAGCTATGATCCGGCTGCACTGGGAAGTAATTCACAGCCCGGAATTGTTATTCGCACCGAAGCCACTCTTTCACCCGAAAATCTTTCAAAGGCACGAAACACAGTCGAAGAAGTTTATACACAGGTGATTGCGGATTTACAGCAAGCCGAAACATTATTAGCAAGTGCAGGAGTAATAACTTCTGTTGACCGTGCCTCCGAATCGGCAGCTACAGCCTTTCTGGCAAGGGTTTATTTTTACAAAGGAGATAATATTAATGCCTCCTCAAAAGCCCGTCAGGTTATTAACAGCGGCAACTTTTCTCTCAACGATTCTGTTGTTGATATTTGTAAAACTTCCGGAAATTCTGCCACAGCGGAATGTATTTTTCAACTCGTAAACACCACTACCGACCAAAGCAGTTCACTGCCAGGTAATTTTCAACGCACAAAAAACCCATTAATGTTAGCCGATACCTCTGTTGTTAATAAATATGCTGCAACAGACAGGCGTTTTGCGAATCTCCTGTACAAAAATCCATATACTGGACTGTATTACACAAAAAAATATGAGCAAAGTGGCGCTGTTGCTCCCAATATAACGTTGATTCGTCTTGCCGAAATGCACCTGATACTGGCTGAGTCGAATTTACTTTCGAATGTAGATCCGGCGGAAGCCCTTGCCAGTTACAATGAAATTATGAATAGAGCCATGCAGGCTAATTTTGTAGCTGAAACAACAGCAACCGGACTTTTACCTAAAGTTCAGCTACAAAGGCAACTTGAACTCTATTGCGAGGGTGACCGCTACGATAATTTAAGAAGAATGAAAGCTAATGTTCGCTTCGGAACGGCTTACAATGCACCTCAGCTACTTTTTAAAATCCCACAGGAAGAGATGGCTGGCAATTCTTTGATGGTACAAAATCCGTAAGAATTGCACACTTACTTTTAAGCTGAATTACAAATTCGATATAAGTCGAATTTGATATAATTGAAAGTCAATATAGATCGGTCGGCTTTGCAGAAAATAATGACACTTTTAAATTGATTTAATTGCTTATCTGCTTTAGACATGTAAAAAAATAGTATCTTAGCTCCTTAT
>JAVHPR010000083.1:0-1151 GCA_036170695.1 Bacteroidia bacterium | reverse complement strand
AGGAGCTAAGATACTATTTTTTTACATGTCTAAAGCAGATAAGCAATAAAATAAAATTCGTCAATATGCTATAACTATTCCTGAAATAAAATAAAGTTAAATTGTCAAAAAAGTTTTTGCGATTGTGAAATGTCTTGGCCCGATATTTATTCATCGTGAAACAAAAAATTACATTTGCTTGAACGTCATTAGAAATCTGATATCGGGGGTGCACTTCATTATATTTCTCACATCAAGAATTAATCTCTTGTTTCTTTACCAGTGTCAAGTCAAGTTTGTTTTGTCGCATTGTTGGTCATTCCGAACTTGTTTCGGAATCTTATGGATGCTGAAACAAGTTCAGCATGACTTTAGGATATTTCACGATTGACATGACACTAGTCGTTTTTTGAGATATTATTTTCTAATACCTCGTTTGTAAACAACTAATTTCAATAATTTTAGTTCATCATATAAAATTTTGATTTCATATTCTTTCCATTGTAGAACCCGCTCTTCCTTATCGTTAAAATTCGATGAATAGAAAGAAAGCTTTTTTTGATCTTTATTTTCTGATAAAACTAAATCATATTTTGCGTAAGAGTCGCTGTAAGATGAGCCTTCGTTTCCAGAACGGGCTCCCATTTCATCAATTGACTCCTTAAAGTTGATCGCCAGATCCCCTATAGTTGCAAATTGACCCAGGTTTATAAAAAAGGGAGTTTCAAAGTTCAACGTGTCAACAACTAACTGAACCTTATCTTGCTCATTAATGTCCAAACTGTAAAGATATTTCCCTGAAACCTGAGGATAGTTTGTTGGTGGATTATTTCCCTTTTCATAATACCAGAGAAATGTGTGAAAAGTCTTAGTGTATTCTCTTACACTCAGTTCTAATTGAATATGGGCAGACCGTTCATTCCATGGCTTATCTTGAATAAATAGATTAACAGGAGTGATTTCTAATGTTTTGTATTGAATTAACTGGTTTCCCCCCTTATTTAAAGGTGCAGTAAAAAGTTTGTTATTCATGTTTTTTTCACTTTGTGCGTACCCTATTATTTCAATTGATAAAAATACGATAATGAAAACTTTCAATTTCGTTTTTTTTATATTCATAAAGACTTTGTTGCGTGAATAATTAACAAATGGTTGTGAGTAAAGATACGTGA
>JAVHPR010000082.1:0-5749 GCA_036170695.1 Bacteroidia bacterium | reverse complement strand
CCGTTTATTATTTTAGTTTTAAAGTCCTTGATTTTTTTGGCGATGAAAGCGAGTATTCCAATCCCATAAAAGTATTCATTAAAGATTTAAATGCCCCATTGCCACCTGCATTTATAGGCAAGCAGATAAAACAAAAAAGCGTTACATTAAAATGGCATAAGACAGATTTCGAAAAAGATTTTGCAGGTTTCAACATTTATAAGGCATATCGGTCTGAAAAAAATTATACAAAGGCAAATACAAAATTGCTCCCTAAAACAGACAGCCTATTTACTGACAATGTAAATAAATACGGACCTTACAGATATGTGATTGCAGCCATCGACAGATCAGGCAACGAAGGTGTAACTGATGAAATCGCCATTGAGACCATTGATGAAGAACCGCCAGTAGCACCTAAAGGTCTTACTATTAGTGCTGATACAGGTAGAATAGTTTTAGGCTGGCAAAAAAATACAGAGAAGGATCTGTGGGGTTATATGGTTTATCAAACCATCAATAAAAATACCAGCAATGACGGCTATGTATTAATAACACCCGAACCTTTGAGAACTAACCAGTTTAAGCAGGAATTAGCTAAAAACAGTAAAAACAAATTTTTATATAAAGTGCTTGCCATCGATTCGTCATATAACAAAAGCCCATTATCAGAATTTGCAGTTATTACCCTGCCCGATGTAGTGGCACCCAGCGAACCATTTATTAATAACTGCTATTTAAATGATAAAAAAAGCATAGTAATTGAGTTCTTTAAAAATACCGAATTAGATCTTAAAGGATATGATTTTTACAGGATGTATAAACATGGCAATGAGGAAATAACAGAAAAAGTTAATTCTAAAATTATTGATAATACTTCTTCAAGGTATATCGACAGAGAGTTTGCAGATTTTGGATTGGTGAAGTATTATATGACAGCGGCAGACAGCACCAATAATGTTTCTAAAAAATCGAATATTGTAAAATTGAATATCCGGAAAGAAGATGAAGTTATTAAGTATGAAATTAAAAGTTTTGACGCTAAACCAATAAAAGAATCGAATAGCTGGAAACTAAAATGGGAAATAAATAAGGAGGAGGATGTTTTTTATGTTGTTTATACGAAATACGATGGAGATGAAAATTTCGAACCTCAAACAAAAAATTTGACTGAAACAAAATATCTTTTAAATTTAAAGAATGGTAGCAAAATATTTGTGCAGGTAAGGGCTTATACTTCAAAAGGCTTGGCCGCTAAAAGTGAAATTAAACTTTTAGAAAATAAAAAACAATAATGTGAAGGTGGCTGCCTAAGAGCACCTTGTTGGTCATTCCGAACTTGTTTCGGAATCTCATGGATGCTGAAACAAGTTCAGCATGACTTTAGGACATTTTATTTTTGACATGGAACTAGAATAACATTCAGAAAAAAATTGATTTTGAACCAATCACTGAATTTGAGGGTTTTATCATACACCTCAAAATAACAATGGCATCTTAAATTTCATATAAACTGAATTCATGCACTGAATTGTTTAGTTTTGAACTATAGAACTAGAAATGCAAAATTAATAAATGAAACTTTCTAAATATTTTGTTTCTTTATTCTTTTATATTATAACTTCCCTCACTTTAGTTGAAGGACAGGGAAAAGCTTATGCCCAAGCTCCTCCGGCATGGGACCCCAATCTTACATCCGGTGGTGCAAACTCCATGCTGTTTAAGTTTACCAAACAAGTTTGGCTGAACCCTACTATTATCATAGCCAAACAAAATTTCGAGCAAGCTGTTAATGTTAAATTACTAATCCTGCCGCGCCTTAATTCCAATGATACTACCGGCAGCAGCCGTATTGAAAAAGCCTTTGATAAACTCTTATCCTTTTTAGTATACCAGGACAATATTCAGGGCAGTATTAAATTTTATTTTGATCCGCATAACCCTGCAAAGCCATTTACCTTCAGAACAAGCGATGAGCTGCACTGTAAATTCAGCCCTCTTGAAAAAGATACCGTAGAGCATCTCCTTAACCTAAACATTGCCAACAGCAGCAACTTAAATAATTTTACGGTATTACCATTTGAAAGTAGTATAACACAGGCCGGCCTCTATTGCAAAAAAATACTGCAAAGCAAACCGGGGGCATGTGGTCCTAACCCCGAAAATGAATTTACCCTGACACAGATTAATACCACTCCTGCTAAATTAAATTTTGAAAGGACAGCTTACCAGCCAAATATCATTAACGGTGGAGTAGATAAACAAAAATATGCTGAGCTTGCACAACACTATAATACCATAATAGACAAAGCTGATAACAGCAATTACCAAATGGTGTGGAAGGCAATGGATGCCAACTCAAACGATTTTATTAAGTTAAAACTAAAAAAGAAACAGAGCAGTTTCGACATCAGCAAATTAGTATTTAAAAACGCTGCTGGAACAGAAACATACAGTACCACCTTTCATTCATCCGACAGTACCATAAGCCTGAGTATGGGCGGTAAATCTCCCGGCAGCATGGCCGAGGTGGTTGCCTATTATACCCCGCCTGCAACTCCTCCGCAAACCTTCGCCATTGGGGCTTTTAATGTGCAGTTCTACCAGGCTAAAACTTTAAAGGTTGTATTGGTTAGTTTAAACGGTGCAACCCTTCCAAGTGAGGATGCGGTAAGTGATACTTTAAATAAAATTTACGGCAATGTATTTATTAATTGGATTGTCAGCACAGCCACTTGCAATTTACCTCCAGAAATAAGTAAAAACATACATATTGAAAGCAGCGGCTTATTAAGCAATTACATGCCGGATATGCAGCCCATAGTTAGTCACTTTAAAGACAACTGCCCGGACTATAACGGTAGCGCTGAAAACACTTACTATCTTTTGTTTGGCTGCACCAACGATGGATCACAGCAGGGCTATATGCCAAGGGCGCGTAACACAGGGTTTATTTTTGATGTCAGTCCTCATACCATTGCTCACGAGCTTGGCCATGGCGCTTTTAACTTAAAACATATTTTTAGCAGTGATGAGTTGGGGGAGGGGAATCGTTTTCTGACTAATAATATCATGGATTACGCAGTTGGTAATGCTTCTGTGGCGGAAATAAGTCAACAAAGTGCCCTATACAAACACCAGTGGGATTTAATACATGATCCTAGTTTTGTGGGGTGGTTTGAAGGGGATGATGAGGAAGGGGCTCTTAGTTCTACTTGTGCGTTTGATGCTGGTGGTAAATATTTTATTGCACCCAATGGAAAAGTTTTTATAATGCCGGCTGGTGCAAAAATTAAATTTTTAGAGAGTGGAGTTATTCAAACTGGAATCGCTTATGCTTTTGAAAAAGACAATAAGCTGTATATTGCCGATGCCCCATATATTAAGACCCCTAGTTTAGCTGATTATTCATTTAATGGTTTTAAAAATAATGGAACAGCGTACCCCATAAGCTATATAGAAACGGCTCCAAATGTTCATTTAATTGAGAAAGGAAATTCCACTTTTAAAATATTTAAGTTTAAATCTGAACTTGCGTCATACTCAATGCCAATAGTCGCAAGCAACAATACAATCGAAGGATCGCTTAATAATGAACATATCGCTTTTAATCAGGAAAGCTATGATGCAAAAACATTGGTGATTACATGTAATTTGGGCTCAGGTTCATCTCCCGATGATTTAGCAATAAATGCCATTTTTAATAAACTAAAGAACAAACAGGTAAAAGCAACTACATTTATTTATCAAAATGGCTATATTATCAAACTTGCACCAGGTAAACCTGCAGAAAAAATACCGTATACAGCAAATCAATTACAACTATTAAAAACACAAATTGATAATGGCGAATTTACAGAACCAACAGCTGTATTATTTGAAAAAAAATCTAATCCAAATGGGTATATTCTTACCATTGGTTATAATGAAAGTATTCAGGCAAAATATGGAAACAGTTCAGCAGTAAAACAAAAATGCGCTTCAATTCTTGAAAACAGGCTAAATGAATATTTGAAGGATCAAAATGATTTAACCATCAATGCTGAAACTGTAAATAGTACCCTTTTTCCTGATGGTAGAAACATTAAAATAAAACAACTTTCATTTTTCGAAAAAGTAGTAACTCTGGTTTCTGAAACAAAAGAATTTATTGAACAGGCGGAAATCCAACCCAGATATTACGACAGCGAAGATGCTGATTATGCAAACAATTGGATGAATGCGCCACCGCTATTATCTGGTGTTGGAAATGGCGTAATTAATGAAGTAAAGGAAATCCCCCAATTAGTGGCAATGGCAACCGACCTTGCAATAAATGAACAGACACGGGATAAATTTGTAAATTCATTTAAGAATTTAACATGGGATAAAGTAAAGAGTGGTGTTACCAATGCAGCTGGGACTTGGGCAAATACTTATGTAGAAGGAGGAGATAAAGCCTGGCATCAAGGTGGAAAGGATGCCGTTATGGTATTTACTCTTTTTGGTGGAACAAGTTTATTATCTGGAGTTGATGACTTAATTGAAAATCAAACGGATGATATTGTTGGGGCTGTTGAAAGTAAAGCGGATGATCTTAGTAATACAGGGAGTGCTTTAGTAAATGCTTTATCGACACAATTAAAAACGATTCATAACAGATTGGTTTCTGCCGGGGTACCGCTATTTGAACAAGGGAATGTAATAAAATATGTTACTAATAATGGAAATGAATTTGCAAATATTGAAAATGGTGTCTTTACCATAACAAAAGCAAAAGGAAGCATCCCTAATCCTGATACGTATTTAGACGCATCCTTTATTACCAATCACCTTACAAAATTTAATGGTGAGGTTTCTTGTCTTTCATTTGAAAATTCTATTAATACTTATGGTAAAATTGGGAGAGATGATGGGTTATTTGTTTTACCTAAAACAGAAATGGATGAATTACTACTAAAAACTGGAGGAGATATTTCTCTAATCGAAAAAGAATTGGGAATTCCTGCAGGTACTTGGTCGAATAGGATAAACGACCCCCTGAAACCTGATAAATTGGTTAGAATTGACATCAACAATTCTCAGAATCATAATTTAAGGATGGCAACAGGTAGAGAGGATGGAGCGAATACGTTATGGTTACCTGGAGGAAAAACTTCAGAAGGTTTTTCAGAAGCAGTAATAGATCCAATTCCAATAACATCAATTTCTTCATATATACAAACCACTGTTGTTCAATGATAACATTTGAATATATATCCTCTTTCAAAAAAACAAATACCTATAAAATAATTTGTGAAGGAGTATTAAATAATAACATAGAAGATCTTTTACTCGGAGAAGATCCTTATACACTTTCATATTCAACTGATTCTGTAAAGACTATTCCATCCCAAGTATTGATAGGGATTCACATTTTAATTCTTGATTCTAAGATTTCTAATGAAAGGGTAAATGAGGCATTTAGGAATTTATTAATCACTCGAAAATCAGTTTGTTTAATTTTAGATTATATAGATACTTATTTAATTTACAAAAGCGATAACAAAGCTATAAAACTTGAATATGATCAAAAATTTAAAGAAATAATAGAAAAAAAAGATGACTATATTAAAATGGATTGTTTTAAAAATTTATTGGCTTTAATATTGAAAAAATTGTAATAATACATAAGTGACCTAATTGAAAATCAAACGGATGATATTGTTGGGGCTGTTGAAAGTAAAGCGGATGAGTTTGTTACTAATAAATGCATAACTTAGACGACATATATTTTATTTATGCTATTGAA